>NZ_JAVRHQ010000049.1:0-4631 GCF_031846485.1 Autumnicola tepida | reverse complement strand
GGTCTCGCATAACGACAAGTGGCGCGGAGTTAGGGACGCGGATTTGTCGGCTTACCGATTTTGTTTGTTATGGAAACCAATTTAGTTCTTTTCTATGAATCCCGCCATTTGCGGTATGCGTTGTTGGCACCAGTTAATTTGTCCATTTTTTCACTAGATCTATAAATTCGTTTTGGCGGTCAATAAAAACATTATGCGAGCTATTTTCTAAATATTCTACATTCTCATCACCTAAAATATTTACTAAAGAGTCAATTTGTTCTGGTGAGTATAATCCATCTTCTTTACCATATATTCCATAAACAGAAACCTTTTTGTTTTTTAAATTTTCAAGATTAATTTTTATTGAAAGAGAAGTATAATGTTCATTTTCCCAAAACTTTTGAGGAGCTAAGTATTCATTTTTAGAAGCATATTTTTGAAGTAACGTATCTGTTTTAAATTTTTGATATAGTTCAATAGCTTTTTGATTTGGATTTTTAGTGGAATAAAATCCGTTTGACATAGCATGCATAAAGCTATAAGTTGCATATTCTAAACTTGTACTATCCATATTTTGCAACATATTTATATAGTTCAAATTTACTTTGTCATCTTTCTTAGTGTAAATCTCTTTTGATGATGCAATTATGTTTTCAAATGTTTGAGGCATTGAAATAGGAACACTTACTAAAATCAAATTATCAATTTTATCTGAATATTTATCAGTAAACATAGTTCCTATAATACCTCCGAAACTATGACCTATTAGAGTTGCTTTTTTTAGATTATATTTTTGAAAGATTTGGTTCAAATCCTCAAATGTTTGTGTAAAAGTATATTCTGCTTTTAAATTTTCATTTCTACCTTCTCCACGTCTATCATAGGAAATAACAAAGAATCCATTATTTGCCAATTCGTTAGCAGTTGTTTGTTCAAATGGAACACTATTGTATCCTGGACCACCGTGTAAAAATATTAGTGCTTTGTCATTTTTGTTTCCAAAAGTTTGTATTTCTAGTTCCTGTGCAAATACTTTATTTCCAAAAAGTGTTAGAAATAATACAACAATGATTTTGTTCATTTTTTATTCAGAATTTTCTTATTAATTGGTGCCAACGGTTACGGTTATGGACAAGTAGCGGGAATAAGGACGCGAATTTGTCGGCTTAACCTTTTGTTTCTTGGTTTTCTAAATTACACTTTTTCGTCAAAACCCGCTATTTGCTATAACCGATGTTGGCAGCTGTGCAATTCTATAATATTTTAGGAAACCAAAATAGTAACGATAATTGCGATTATTGCTAAAATCACTGTAATAATAATACCCCATTTTTGCCATCTAAAAGATTTTTTTGAGAGATCATTTTTATGGGAAGTTCCAGTTGTATTCTTTTTACCAACTGATATTGGTCCTTTATTATTTGAAATATTCTTAGCTTCGATTTTATCACCCATTATTATTTCATTTTTAATGTTTAATCCATCTAATGGAATTGTTTGTTTATGAGCGTCTTTCAAAAGATTTTTGGTCGGAACAGAATATCTAACATTTGTATTATTTTCTCTTAACCCTTTTAGTACTTCTTCCAAGCTATCCACCTCAATTATCTTTGCTTCAAAATCTTCAAATTCATTTTTATTAGAATCTTTAAAAAAATCAAATATTTCTTTCAATGTTCTATCTAAATAATCAAAAACTAAAGATAGACATAGAAAATCCGAATTTGTTTCTTTTCTAAACTCTATATATTTTTCTTTATAGTTAAAAACTTCAAAGACATCTTCTGGTGAAAAATTTCTTTTAAAATTTGAAATCGTTTCTATATTGCTGTTATAAATACTTGTATAATTATTGTCACCTAACCAAATTTGGAGTTCTGTTAGTTTATTATTAACTGGTAAGCAGACGTTATTTTTGATGATATTAAATTCTTCGTCAATTTTGGATTGGAGATTATCAAATTCTTGCTTATCAATATAGTTATCTTGTGGATTTAATTTCTTTTGCTGAAATTTAATTGCTTCTAGTTCGCTGCATAACGGAACATAATCTTCAACATATTTCTTTTTGTTACTATCTAAAAAGTCTATAAAATTGAATAGATTCTTAATTTTATCTGGAATCATAGATTTGTTCTTTAAGAATAAATAAAGTTATGCATTGCTGCCAACGGTCCCGGTTAACGACAAGTGGCGCGGAATTATGGAGGCGTATTTGTCGGCTTACGTTTTGGTTTGTTATTGAAACTAAGTTAGTTCTTTTCTAGAAAACCCGGCATTTGCGGTAACCGGTGTTAGCGGTAGTACCTTAACTAAAATTAATTGAAAAGGTCGTCTATTTCACTATTGGAGGAATCTTCTGAATTATTAGATTTTATATTGACTTTTTGAAATGAATAGTCACGATATTCTTCGTGCGGATCTGTAGATAAATTATCTTGAATTGTTTGCATCCATTCTTCTTCATCGTATTCTAAATCGAAATCATTTTCTATTCCAACTTTTGGAAGTAATTCCTCAATCAAATAGTCTTTCTCATATTCTAAATCATGGTAAATATCTTCTATAGTATCTATGGATGTTACTTTTCTATAGATATTATTAAGCTCATCTTCTTCCTTTTGCATCATAACTCTCTCGATACAGTCGGAAATATTAATTCTTCCATTTATCGAATCGATATAATCCGAGTATGAAATATTGAATTGCATAAATAGAAGTGGTATATCTCTCAAATCATCCTCTCGATTAATCTCATTGATAATATTTTCAATTATTTGGTAAAAATTATTTTGAATAATTTTATATGTAAGTGGATATTTCTCTTCCTTGATCTGAAATATATTATTAAAAATATTCGAAAATGTACCGTAATCCCAGCTATCAACAATATCCATTTCAAAAATGATTTCTTTTGTAAGATTGTCAATATTTATGTCACAGCAGAAATTTATTAATATTGAAAAATACCTTGAATAGGTGCGAACATTTTGATTTACAGTTTTGGATAAGTCTTTTGAGATTTTCCTTTTAAGAATATTTGTAATTCATTTTCTAATGGTAATACTTTGAATCTTTCTAATTGGTTTAAATAGACTATGCTACTTATAATGTCTTTCCTAACAGAAAAAGATTCTTTAGCATATGATATAAAAAAGTCAGCTAAGGAAGGGTTAATAAAACTATATCTTCTAGAAAGATTTTCTTGGAAGCTGTTTAATCTGGATACAAGAAATCCATTAAGGAGAGTTTTAATTGACTTATTAAATTGGTCATTTTGGATTATTTGATTGTGAGCTTCTTTCTCATAATTTAATCGATTGTCAAAAGCCTTGATGAGTATATCTTCATCTACTTCATTACCAAACGAAAACATAGTTAATAATAGACATTTATCGAAATGATTAATTTGATTGTTGAAAGAGTGTCTCCATATTTCCTCTGGATTATCCAAGTTTCTTAAAATAAACTCCTTGTAATCTTTTCTAGTAAAATCTTTGATTTGGAATTCGTTAGTGATAAATTCTACTAACCTGGGAGTGTAGTTTCTGTGTTTTATGATTTTCCTATAAAAATTGTTCTCAAGTAAAACTTCGTAGAACCTTTGGTCTACATTTTTATGGAAAAAGTGATTATATAATATTTGAGCTTTTTCGAATGCACTATAATCAGTAAGTTTAAGTTCAAATTGCCTTTTGTTCAGGTTCGACCTATTTAATTTCTCGTATCTATTTGTGGCAATGTTTAATACAACAGTTCTTGTTGTTAATATTAGATATTTGTTTGGTGTGTTTATTATCCGATCTACAAAATTTGTAAGACGAGTTTCCCGGTTATGAGAGTTCATTATCTCAGTATAATTTGCACCTAAAAAATCATCAAAATAGATTATTTGTTTTGAATTATTATCAAAAGATATAATACTTTCTGCTTCTCCAATATCTTCAATTTGGTAAATTTCAAATCCTTCCCTTAAACGATCGAATAATAAAATTTCAGCTAAGGAAGTTTTACCAATTCCAGGTTGCCCTGTTATTAATAGCAATTTCTTCTTCCTCAAGATTTTATTTGCATGATCTAACTTTTGTGTTACTACGTAGTAATTTATTTTTCTTTTTAATTCTTTTATAAAAAATTTGGTTCTACCTTCTATAGCTTTGTTAAAAATTGATTCAAGAATATTTATACTCGACAACCATAACTTATAGTGCTGCTTTTCAATATCTGGATATTTATTTAGGTACTCGTTTAACTCATCTCTTCCAATAATATCGTTTGAAGTCTGGACATATGGGGATAAAATTTTCTTTAATTCATCTTTATTTTGAGCACTCAATGCTAGCGATGTTACAACAATATATCTATTAGGTTTTAAGTCTTTGATCTTAGGTAATTCTTTTTTTTCAAAATCATGTTTTAAGTTGGAATATTTTGAATTACTATAATGTTTGGCTTGAACTATTATAGAATTATTATTATCACTGGTTGAATGCCTTAAGTCAATACCTTTATCTTTTCCTTTTTTGAAACTTTGTAGTTTGAACTTAAATTCTTTATTCAATAAATCTCTAACTATTATTTCAAATTCTTTATCATTTATAGTTGAGAAGTCGTAATTGTTCATTGAATTAATATTAGGTATTACCGCT
>NZ_JAVRHQ010000048.1:0-5493 GCF_031846485.1 Autumnicola tepida | reverse complement strand
AAAAGCCTGTAAACAAAAAAAGCACCTATCTTTCGATAAGTGCTTTTAAAAAACAAGGCGGTGACATACTCTCCCACAAATAGCAGTACCATCTGCGCTAACGGGCTTAACTTCTCTGTTCGGAATGGGAAGAGGTGAGCCCCGTTGCCATAACCACCTTAAGCTGTTGAATAGTAGTGAGAATCTAGTAATGAGTAATGAGATAAAAATCTCTATACTCCATTCTCAATACTCAATTCTAATAAGTTGACATATTATAAGAAACAAAGAACATAAGAAGACTATTTAGAAGGACATTATCTGCGTTTTAGAGGCTTTTCTGCCCCCTCCTTTTCTCTCCCTATGGGGGAGCCGGAGGGGGCTTGCACCAAGCTTTACGGATTATTAGTACCACTCGGCTATGACATTACTGCCTTTACACCTGTGGCCTATCAACGTGGTCGTCTCCCACGGTCCTTTAAAGAAATCTCATCTTGTGGTGGGTTTCGCGCTTATATGCTTTCAGCGCTTATCCCTTCCCAACGTAGCTACTCTGCAATGCTCCTGGCGGAACAACAGATACACCAGAGGTTGGTCCAACTCGGTCCTCTCGTACTAGAGTCAGGTCCACTCAAATTTCTAACGCCCACTACAGATAGAGACCGAACTGTCTCACGACGTTCTGAACCCAGCTCGCGTGCCACTTTAATGGGCGAACAGCCCAACCCTTGGGACCTTCTCCAGCCCCAGGATGTGACGAGCCGACATCGAGGTGCCAAACCCCCCCGTCGATGTGAGCTCTTGGGGGAGATCAGCCTGTTATCCCCGGCGTACCTTTTATCCTTTGAGCGATGGCCCTTCCATGCGGTGCCACCGGATCACTATGCTCTACTTTCGTACCTGATCGACCTGTATGTCTCTCAGTCAAGCTCCCTTATGCCATTGCACTCTGCGCACGGTTACCAAGCGTGCTGAGGGAACCTTTAGAAGCCTCCGTTACTCTTTTGGAGGCGACCACCCCAGTCAAACTACCCACCAAGCACTGTCCTTCATTTCCAGAAGTTAGGCTTCAAACAAGTAAAGGGTGGTATTTCAACAATGACTCCACGATACCTGGCGATACCGCTTCAATGTCTCCCACCTATCCTACACATCACTTGTCCAAAGTCAATACTAAGCTATAGTAAAGGTGCACGGGGTCTTTTCGTCCCGTAGCGGGTAATCGGCATCTTCACCGATACTACAATTTCACCGAGCTCATGGCTGAGACAGTGTCCAGATCGTTGCACCATTCGTGCAGGTCGGAACTTACCCGACAAGGAATTTCGCTACCTTAGGACCGTTATAGTTACGGCCGCCGTTTACTGGGGCTTCAATTCAATGCTTCGCTAAAAGCTAACATCTCCTCTTAACCTTCCAGCACCGGGCAGGTGTCAGACCCTATACGTCATCTTTCGATTTAGCAGAGTCCTGTGTTTTTGATAAACAGTCGCCTGGACCTTTTCACTGCGGCCCACATTGCTGTGGGCGACCCTTCTCCCGAAGTTACGGGCCCATTTTGCCTAGTTCCTTAGCCATGAATCTCTCGAGCACCTTAGAATTCTCATCCCAACTACCTGTGTCGGTTTACGGTACGGGTTGCCGCCACTCGCTTTTCTTGGAAGTCGCGCCGATGCATTATCACCGCCGCCGTAGCTTTGGTGTACTATCAGGGTGTTACCACTCCTTTCAACGTACTATTCCGTCAGTACGCAACATCTTTACGCCTCCGTCCGCTTTAACGTGGGGCAAGTAGCAGAATATTAACTGCTTGTCCATCGACTACCCCCTTCGGGTTCGCCTTAGGACCCGACTAACCCTCAGCTGATTAGCATAGCTGAGGAAACCTTGGTCTTTCGGTGTGCGGGTTTCTCGCCCGCATTATCGTTACTTATGCCTACATTTTCTTTTGTAACCACTCCAGCATCCCTCGCAGGTACACCTTCAGCGTTGTTACAATGCTCCCCTACCCCTTCAGATAAATCTGAAAGCCATAGCTTCGGTAATATGTTTATGCCCGATTATTATCCATGCCGGACCGCTCGACTAGTGAGCTGTTACGCACTCTTTAAATGAATGGCTGCTTCCAAGCCAACATCCTAGCTGTCTGGGCAGTCCAACCGCGTTTCTTCAACTTAACATATATTTGGGGACCTTAGCTGATGGTCTGGGTTCTTTCCCTCTCGGACACGGACCTTAGCACCCATGCCCTCACTGATACACATCATTTTATAGCATTCGGAGTTTGTCAGGAATTGGTAGGCGGTGAAGCCCCCGCATCCAATCAGTAGCTCTACCTCTATAAAACTAATGTACCGCTGCACCTAAATGCATTTCGGGGAGTACGAGCTATTTCCGAGTTTGATTGGCCTTTCACCCCTACCCTCAGGTCATCCCAAGACTTTTCAACGTCAACGGGTTCGGTCCTCCACTATGTGTTACCACAGCTTCAACCTGCCCAAGGGTAGATCACACGGTTTCGCGTCTACCATTACCAACTATGGCGCCCTATTAAGACTCGCTTTCGCTACGGCTCCATACCTTAAGTACTTAACCTTGCTGGAAACGGTAACTCGTAGGCTCATTATGCAAAAGGCACGCCGTTAGCCCCCTAACCCCCAAAGGGGGAAGGTAAAGCCTTCGACCGCTTGTAAGCGTATGGTTTCAGGATCTTTTTCACTCCGTTATTCACGGTTCTTTTCACCTTTCCCTCACGGTACTGGTTCACTATCGGTCTCTCAGGAGTATTTAGCCTTGGCGGATGGTCCCGCCGGATTCATACAGGGTTTCCCGTGCCCCGCACTACTCAGGATACCACTATCAATAACACATTCTTACCTATACGGGACTATCACCCTCTACGGTCATTCTTTCCAAAATGTTCCAGTTCTATGTGCATCGAATAACGTGGTCCTACAACCCCAATAAGTCCGTAAACTCATTGGTTTGGGCTAATGCGCGTTCGCTCGCCGCTACTAGCGCAATCACTTTTGTTTTCTCTTCCTCCGGGTACTTAGATGTTTCAGTTCCCCGGGTTCGCCCATCTTACGATGTACTGTATCTTCAATACAGTGGGTTGCCCCATTCGGATACCTGCGGATCAATTCGTATGTGCCAATCCCCGCAGCTTTTCGCAGCTTATCACGTCCTTCTTCGCCTCTGAGAGCCTAGGCATTCCCCATACGCCCTTATTTAGCTTGTGTGCGTATTTGCCTTCTAATTTGCTCGTACTTGTATCCTATCTCTAGAACCAAATACTTAATATAATTTGCTCTTCTTTTGTTATAAAATTTAAAACTCTATAACTGTAGTTTCTCGTATTCTTTGTTTCTCAATATGTCAATGAACGTTTCAGCCCCCTAGCCCCCTAAGGGGGAACTAAGCTTTACCCTCCCCCAATTGGGGGTCGGGGGGCTTTGTGGAGAATATCGGAGTCGAACCGATGACCTCCTGCGTGCAAGGCAGGCGCTCTAGCCAGCTGAGCTAATCCCCCATTCTATATGTTGAATGTTGAATGTTGAATTATGAATGGTGAATTAATTTAAAATTCAAAATTTAGAATTTATAATTCAAAGCCTCAACTTCTAAAATTTCCTTTCAATACTTTTTAATGAACTTCTAATTAACAGTATCAATTGCTTATTGATTCATTGTTAATTGTTTCCGTAGTCTCAGGCAGACTCGAACTGCCGACCTCTACATTATCAGTGTAGCGCTCTAACCAGCTGAGCTATGAGACTGTCCTTAATAGTGTAAAGTTTGTAAAGTATCAAAGTTTAAAAGTATTTCTACTTTACAACTTTTAACTTTTCAACCTTCAACTACTAAAATCAAATTGACAAGCAAAAAATCAAGACCAAAAGGACTTCCTTTTGAACTTCCCTTTAAAAATTGCGCATGTCTCTTATAAGTAAAAGACCTTGCTCTAGAAAGGAGGTGTTCCAGCCGCACCTTCCGGTACGGCTACCTTGTTACGACTTAGCCCCAGTTACCAGTTTTACCCTAGGCCGTCCCTCGCGGTAACGGACTTCAGGTACCCCCGGCTTCCATGGCTTGACGGGCGGTGTGTACAAGGCCCGGGAACGTATTCACCGCATCATGGCTGATATGCGATTACTAGCGATTCCAGCTTCACGTAGTCGAGTTGCAGACTACGATCCGAACTGTGATAGGGTTTATAGATTCGCTCCTTCTCGCGAAGTGGCTGCTCTCTGTCCCTACCATTGTAGCACGTGTGTGGCCCAGGACGTAAGGGCCGTGATGATTTGACGTCATCCCCACCTTCCTCGCGGTTTGCACCGGCAGTCTTGCTAGAGTTCCCACCATTATGTGCTGGCAACTAACAAAAGGGGTTGCGCTCGTTATAGGACTTAACCTGACACCTCACGGCACGAGCTGACGACAACCATGCAGCACCTTGTAATGAGTCCGAAGAAGGGAGTGTTTCCACTCCTGTCCCACTACATTTAAGCCCTGGTAAGGTTCCTCGCGTATCATCGAATTAAACCACATGCTCCACCGCTTGTGCGGGCCCCCGTCAATTCCTTTGAGTTTCATTCTTGCGAACGTACTCCCCAGGTGGGTCACTTATCACTTTCGCTTAACCACCCAGCCCGCAATTAGGCCGGACAGCTAGTGACCATCGTTTACGGCGTAGACTACCAGGGTATCTAATCCTGTTCGCTACCTACGCTTTCGTCCATCAGCGTCAGTTTGTTATTAGTGATCTGCCTTCGCAATCGGTATTCTGTGTAATATCTATGCATTTCACCGCTACACTACACATTCTAACCACTTCATAACAACTCAAGATCTACAGTATCAATGGCAGTTCTACAGTTAAGCTGCAGACTTTCACCACTGACTTATAAATCCGCCTACGGACCCTTTAAACCCAATGATTCCGGATAACGCTTGGATCCTCCGTATTACCGCGGCTGCTGGCACGGAGTTAGCCGATCCTTATTCTTACGGTACCGTCAAACCCCTACACGTAGGGGTGGTTCTTCCCGTATAAAAGCAGTTTACAACCCATAGGGCAGTCTTCCTGCACGCGGCATGGCTGGATCAGGCTCTCGCCCATTGTCCAATATTCCTCACTGCTGCCTCCCGTAGGAGTCTGGTCCGTGTCTCAGTACCAGTGTGGGGGATCTCCCTCTCAGGACCCCTACCTATCGTTGCCATGGTATGCCGTTACCACACCATCTAGCTAATAGGACGCATACTCATCGCTTACCGTAACCTTTAATTATCTAATGATGCCACTAAATAATACCATGAGGTGTTAATCCACGTTTCCATGGGCTATCCCTCAGTAAGCGGTAGATTGTATACGCGTTACGCACCCGTGCGCCGGTCGTCAGCGGTGCAAGCACCCTGTTACCCCTCGACTTGCATGTGTTAAGCCTGCCGCTAGCGTTCATCCTGAGCCAGGATCAAACTCTTCATCGTTGTTTCTTATATATCTTACAACTC
>NZ_JAVRHQ010000047.1:0-5867 GCF_031846485.1 Autumnicola tepida | reverse complement strand
CGCATACTTGTTCTGTAACAGGAAATTATCATCTATAAAACTCTGATTTTTCATATTTGCTTGTATTCTTCATTCATTTTTCTTCCCGAAAGTCTCCAAAAGAGCTTCTCCAAATCACCAATTATGGTAATTATCTACCCATCCAACCACCATCTACGGTGAGAATGGCTCCACTCATATAATCGCTTGCAGGGGAAGCGAGAAAAATTACGGGGCCTTTAAAATCCTTCGGCTCACCCCACCTTCCTGCCGGGATTCGTGATAATATGGCTTCACTTCTTTCGGGATTATCACGCAAAGCCTGTGTATTATCTGTAGCAATATATCCAGGCGCAATAGCATTTACCTGCACCCCTTTAGAAGCCCATTCATTGGAAAAAGCCATGGTAAGCTGGCCAATTGCACCCTTGGAGGCGGCATATCCAGGAACGGTAATTCCGCCCTGAAAGGTAAGCAATGATGCTGTAAATATTACTTTCCCACTGCCTCTTTTAATCATTTCCTTACCAAACTCGCGGGTAAGTATAAACTGGGAATTCTGGTTTACTTCTATGACCTTGTCCCAGTATTCATCGGGATGTTCGGCAGCAGGCTTTCGCATAATGGTGCCCGCGTTGTTGACTAAAATATCAATTTTAGCGTGCTGAGACTTAACTTTTTCTATAAATGCATAAAGGGATTTCCTGTCGGAAAAATCACATTGATAACCCTGGAATTTTCTTCCTTTAGCGGTTACCGCTTTTTCAATTGCTGAACCTTCAGTCTCCAGACTCGCTGAAACGCCTAAAATATCTGCTCCGGCTTCGGCCAGAGCCTCGGCCATCGCAAAACCAATTCCGCGTTTACAACCGGTAACCAGAGCTGTTTTTCCTTCTAATTTGAATAAATCCATGTGTGTTTTATTTCAATTCGTTTACAGCCACTTTATCCATATCGCCATAATCCAGGTTCTCCCCAGCCATACCCCAGATAAAGGTATAATTTGAAGTTCCCGCCCCGGCATGAATAGACCATTCTGGCGAGAGCACCGCCTGGTGATTTTTTAAGAAAATGTGCCTGGTTTCATCGGGTTGCCCCATATAATGGCTGATGGTTTGGCCTTCTTCCAGATCGAAATAAAAGTAAGCTTCCATTCTCCTGGTGTGGGTATGTGGCGGCATGGTATTCCAGATGTTTCCTTCAACCAATTCGGTCATTCCCATCTGCAATTGGCAGGTTTCTACAATACTGTTTACAATCAGTTTATTCAGGATACGTTTATTGGCATATTTGGAGTCACCTAATTCAATAACCTCAGCGTCTTCTTTCCCTACTTTCTTGGTAGGATAAGCATGGTGCGCGGGAGCGGAATTCAGGTAGAAATAAGGTTGTTCGCTTCCTGATTTGTCAAAAATCACTTCCTTCTTACCCTGGCCCACATAAAGCGCTTCCTTATTTGCCAGCTCATAAACCTCTCCGTCCACCGTTACTTTTCCGGCACCACCAACATTAATGATCCCCAGCTCACGGCGATCGAGGAAATTCTCCGACTTCAAATCGTCTATAGTTTCAAGTTTTATGCCTTTGTTTACAGGAAAAGCGCCCCCTACGATAAAACGGTCGTACATAGAATAAGTGAGGTTAATCTCGTTTTCCTTGAAAAGTTCAGGTATTAAAAAATGCTCGCGTAATTCCTGGGTGGTATATCTTTTTACATCTTCCGGATGGTGTGCGTATCTGAATTCTGAGTTGGTCATTTGAATGTAATTTTATTAAACATGCAATCGATTACACGAATATAATCAATTTTTTTAATTTTTAAAGTTTTGATATTTTTTTCTTTTAAAAAGAGTAAAATCCTCATCCTTAAAAGGATTAAATTAGCTTATACATAATATTAGCATTAAAAACTATCTTCTTCATAAATTAGGTTTTTAAAAATAAAAATCTGGGAATCTCGAAGATAAAAAAACGGAAGTTATCTCCATCCTGTAGCATACTGCTCCACATCGAGTAGATGCTAACTGCCCGTTCCTTAAAATAAGGCAAAAAAAGGCACCACACAACCGAATCCTCAAATAGTTCGATTGGTGATGCCTGAACTTCAACTAATATTAACAATCAAAAAAATGAACTTCAACTGCAAAGTGGATAAAGCTCTTAAAACTCAAAAGCTCCCAGATCTGGTGCCGAACCATTGTAAGGCAAGCCTACATCCACTCCAGCATCTATTAAATCGCTATCTGAATTTAGGTGAAAAAAGCTAATATCCGGAAGGCTTCCATCTTCCTGCCTAGGTCCTGTTAACTCTTCATAATTTATACTTTCAAAATCATCCACAGAGCTTTCTACACCTTCCATCCAGCTATTATTTGTTACATCCAGCGTAGTTGCATTAATACTACCTACCTCTCCAAGTACATTAGAGTTTTTTATGGTTAGTTTATCCAAAGAATTGGTATTGCTAAAAGCATAATTCCTGCCATTATCATATGCGGAACAATTATAGAGTATTACTTCGCCGCGGTTACTGTTATGATCGAAACCATCTGCTGCATTACCTACCGCCACACAATTCATATAAATGGCATTATGCTTTAGATCTTTATCATCGCTCCCGCCGGTTTTGAAGCCGTTACCATCACCACCACTTGGAGTGCCATCTTCTAAATAACCATTTTCGATAGCCCAGCAATTTTCGTAAGTGGTAGTTACATTATCGCCTCCTCTTAAATAGCCATCCCAGCCATCATCAAGATTTCTCCAGGCCCTGCAGCCAATAAATTTATTTCCTGTGCCAACATTTAATTTAGCGGCAAACCCATCTGCGTTTTCCAGGGAAGAATCGGCGTTAAAATAAGAATCGCAATTCAGAATTGTATTATTAGCGGCGCCGCTGTCTAACTGGAGCCCGGTATCTGCACATTCTGAAAAGGTACAGAATTCGATCATGTTATTGCTACCGGTTACCTTCATGCCGTTATCTCCGGCTTTATAGATATCAATTCCTTTGATATGCCAGAAACTGGCTTCTAATTCGATTCCCCTGTTAGATGAATTTTCAGTCATCGAAGAGAAGTCAAACCTCGGCCGGGTATCATCTGCCGGATGTACCAGTAAAGAGATCATATTGCCTTCAGTCCCACTGATATTTATTTCTATGGTGGAAACAAAAGTATAATCACCACCGCGCACATAAATGTTTTCACCAGGAATAGCTGCCGCGATAGCATCTAAAATTTCCTGCGAAGTGTTTACAATCTTACCATCTATAGAAGAAGTATTTTCACCCGTCCTGAAGGAAAAAGTATTGCTTATCGCGGTATTTTTGCCATCGCTGGTTTCTACATGCCAGTAATAAATGCTGTTAGGTTCCACTTCGATCTCCATAGAGGTTTCTGTAAGTCCCGTCCACTCTTCCGGTGGTTCCTGCTGGCCATCCTCGGTATCTGCATATAAAGTATAGGTTAATGCATCCCCGTCAGTATCAGTGCCGGCAGCTTCCCATTCCAGTGTTACCATACCATCAACAGGTGTTACTGTACTTCCTGAAGCAGGAGACATAAGTGTTGCTGGAAAAGGTACATTATTAGAACCCGGTTCCCCGGCCACGTAAAATCTGTAAGCTTCTGAAGCTGTGGTTTCTTCCCCGTCATTTTTTGAAATCACGTTCCACGTATAAGGATTTCCCCTTTCAAGCCTTACCATTAAAGATGTGGTAGTTAGATTAGGCCGTTGAATAACTTCCTGGGTAGCAAGATTAGTGATCACAAGATCATATCTATCCGCATCTGTTGCTTCATTCCATTCAAAAGCTACCTCAGCCATATTAGCCACAACATCGCCAATCTCACATTCGGTGTTGTCCTGCGGAAGCACCAAAGAGGCTGCTCCCGGGACGGCATCATTAATAATATCCGCATCATCATCACTGGAACAGGAAAGCGTTGCCACTCCCATGATGCAGATTAGGAGCAGGTTTATATAAGGTGTTTTTATATAGTTTTTCATGATTTAATAACTTTTAGAGTTTTACTTACCGTAGCTGATTTTAATTGAAGGAAATAAACTCCATTCCTAAAATTGGTAAGGTCAAGATGAAGAACCCTGTCTGCAGGAATTTCCATTTTTCCAGAGATAAATTCTTTTCCGGTGAGATTGATCAGCGAGACATCTACTTTGGTATCTGTTCCGTTAATGTAAACCTTAAGGTCTCCCCTGGTTGGATTTGGGAACAGCACCACTTCTTCAGACATCAGGACCTCTTTATAAAAAGTGCCCTGGCAGTCAGAATCGGTAGAAATGGTAAATTTGTTCCTACCTTTTTTAAGATCCAGCACCACCCGCGATTGTGCGGTGGTAGTTATTTCACCGTTATGATCTATAGTATAAACATCGGACCCTGTTAATGAGAAGGATACCGTATTATTTCCATAATCTACAGAAGAATAGGCTTCCAGAGGTGTTGGCCCTTCTACAGTTACATTGAAACATTGCTCATAATCGTCCTGACCGTCAACGGTCACACATATATCATAATTTCCTGCCGTAAGATTTTCAATATTAGCTGAAAAATTATTGGAAGATGATAAAGTAGCAGCACCGGTTCCTGTACCAGATACGGCTACATTATACGTGTAATTTGTATCTGCTGCACTAATGCTAATATAGCCATCACCGTTTCCGTTACAACTTACGTCATATACAGATATATTGAAATTATCTGCCGCCAGATCAAAAACCTCACATCCAAATACATCTACAATCGCTCCTTCTGTAGAATCAGGGCAGTTATCCTCATAATTGATGATCCCGTCTCCATCATCGTCATCACATACATCTCCAACTCCATTTTCATTAACATCTGCCTGATCTGGATTAGGAGTTGAAACACAATTATCTACACCATTTAAAATTCCGTCTCCGTCAATATCTCCAAATGGCCCATCGGGTTCAGCCTCAAAAACGATGTCGCTTGTAGTTTCACCTGTTATTTCCAGCGTATTTTCCGGAATATAATATCCATCTACACCCTCACTTTCAATAGTATACTGAACATTTGGCTCAAGGTTTACGGAATATGTTCCCGCATCTGCATCAATCATTGGCTTCGGAACATAAAGTGCATCAGCGCCCGGATCTGGAGTAAATGTTAAGTCTAAATCTTCAATATTCTCATCCAGACCAGTAATTGATCCCGTAACAGCATAAATTTCGACTTTTTCTATAGTTATATCATGGGTAGCTGCACTTTCAGTTATAGTTACCGAAGCACCATCTGAAATTACGTATCCATCAGCGCCTTCAAGAGTAATATTGTAGTCAAAGTCGATTGGCAGTTCAACCTGGTAGGAACCATCGGTTGGTATCACATTCCAGGTTTTTCCTTCTTCAATAGAAAATACAATCGAATAATCTTCAGGAATTCCCGGAGCATCGGTAAGATCTAGGTTTCCAGATAATTCCGAATAAGTGGCAGGTTTTCTGATAATCCTGAAATAGCTCGGCTTATCAGCCGTGTCGTAGATGTGATAAGTTCCGTTTGCCTTTGCCACAAAACTTACTTCCTGAAGCTCACCACCCACACTTACCACGTCATTCTGCAGTTCTGGATTTGCTGTATTTTCAAAATGAAGCTCACCATTTCCATCCTGGCCAAGCACCCAGAGCGTTACTTTATCATCTTCATTCAGCTCCAAGCTCATAAAGCGGTTGGTAGCGCCTCTGGAGTTGATATAAACCCTTCCCTTAAAATCTTCATATTCATCAATATCATCATCATACCGGGTAAGATTTAAATTGGTAGTTCTTAACCTGTCACTTCCACCTCCGGTAAAACTAAGATCACCAGCTGTAAAATCTGGCAAATTTATGCCTGAAGTTCCCGG
>NZ_JAVRHQ010000046.1:0-7536 GCF_031846485.1 Autumnicola tepida | reverse complement strand
TTTAATTAATATTTAGAATATTCAAGCTGCCGTTTTCTTATCGAATAATTGACTTATCCCAAGGAACTTTAAAGCAGATTTAAATACTTCATTGTTAACACCTATAAAATTAACTTCTAATCCTTTTTCTTGTGCCTTTCGTTTTAGAAAATATAGCATAAAGACTCCAGACATATCAATTTCCTGGATATCAGAAATTTCAATAATTAATGATTGGAATCTAAGAAGATCATATTCAAGTTTCCTTTGAGTTTCGGTTACATTTCCACTATAAAGTCTTCCTTTTATTTCCCGAATGTGCTGAGTTGGTTTTGATGCCTTCATAATATTTGAATTTTAAGATTAAACAAATATGGGGTGGTTTTGGTAAAAAAAAATTCATTTTTCGGTAAGTGAAGGATTACTTTAGACCAAAGGGGCAAAAACGAATATAAAATGTATTTTATAGAAGATTAACTCTTCTCATAAGTTCTGATCGATTGGAACGGCTTACCGGAACAACATCTTTTTCTATCAACACACTATTGTCTTCTATATCTATAATTCTATGAAAATTAATAATATATGAGCGGTGAACCTTTAGAAATTGATCGTCCGGGAGTTTATCCTCAATCTTTTTCAGGGTAGAGTGAACCGTATAGTTTTTAGTTTCGGTCTTAATTAAAATATAGTCTCCTTTCGCTTCTATTAATTTAATTGAAGGGATCTCGATCTTTACCAGTCTACGGTCTATATTGACATATAGCACCTTATAATTTTCATCATTTTCAGGCTTATGATTATCTAAAGCAGAATCTTTAATAGGTAGGGAAGTAGAAGATTTTACTTTATCTATTGCTTTTTCAAAGCGCTCCGGCGCGATTGGCTTAACAAGATAATCTACTATACAATCGTATTCAAATGCTGTAATCGCGAAATTTTTATCTGAAGTAGTAAGAACTATTTTTGGAGGATTTTTTATGGTCTGGATAAAATCAAATCCGGTAAATGCAGGCATATGAATATCTAAGAATATAAGATCCACTTCATTGATATTCAAAAACTTTATAGCTTCAATTGCACTGTTAAAACTGGCTTTAAGATTAAGCTGCCTTGTATTTGCAATCATTTCTTCGATAATAATTCTGGCCATTTGCTCGTCATCTATAATAATGCAGTTCATAATTTGGGGGGTTAAAGTTGGGCTGTAAATTCCAGCATTGATTTTAGAATATCATCAAAAGCTTTTTTGTTCTTTAAGTTTGATTTTTTTAGATCTTCCTCAAAAAGAACTGCAACCTCGTACGATTTTTCTAAGCCTAAAATACCAATTTTATGCTTTAGTTTGTGCACATTTTCTGCACACTCTATATATTTCCCTAGAGAAAGGTTTTTTTGATAGGTACTTACTTCTGAAACAAGTTCAGTTTTAAGTATATTTATTAACCTTTCCCGAAAATCATCATTTTTTCCTGATATTTTATTTATCTGAGTAAGAGTGGGCCGTTCTTCCATCTATTATAGGCTTCTGGGTAATTTAAAGAAAAAGATACTTCCACCGCCTAATTTGCTATCTAACCATAATTCGCCTTTATAATAATCTACCACTTTTTTTACTATAGAAAGACCTATTCCAGTTGCTGCTTGATCATTTTCAATTTTTTCAAAAATTCTAAAGATTTTTAAATGGTGTTTAGAAGATATTCCTTTACCATTATCTTTTACAGAAAATTTCCAGAATTCACCCTCTTCAACCACATCAATTTCTATTTCGCCAATAGGTTTATCAATGCTTTTTACGGCATTTTGAATTAAATTCTGAAACAGTTGTTGAAGCCTGAATTTATCTCCTCTTATATTAGGCAACTTGTTCTTTATAGTAATATTAATATGATCAGGTTTATAGAGAATTTGTATGATATCTTTTGTGAGTACATCTAAATCTACCCAGTAGCTATCTATAACGGCCTGGTCTATGGTAGAGTAATTTAAGATCCCATCAATTAGAGCATCCATTTTCTCTACATTTTTCAGCAGTAATTTGAAGTTTTCTATACTAGCATCATCAATTTTTTCAGCATTATCCTGCAATATCCAGTTTGCAAGAGAATCGATACTTCGCAACGGAGATTTTAGATCATGAGAAACCATATGGGCATAATCTGAAAGGACTTGATTTTTTTTCTCTAGATTTTTAAGTAATTCCTCTCTTTGTTCCTGCACTTTATGGATTTCTTCCGATTGTTTTTCAATGTAACCCGCTAGCTCATCAATTTCCATTTTACTCTCTTTATCGGTAGGAGTCTTTAGATTAAGCGTATTGATACAATTTTTGAACGTATCTATAATTTTTTGTTGATTCTCAGCCTCTCTGCTTAACCTTCTATTAGCCTCAAATAATTCATCAGAGCTTAGTTTCATTGCTCTTTGAATCATTTTTAACTGGTTGTTATTATTATCATAAGATTTTCCAACAGCCTCCAGAAAATCTTTTAAATTTTCAGTTTCCTGAAGTTCCTGTGGTAAATATTTTCGAATTTGTCTTTCAAGTAAAGAATTCACTTTTCGCTAATTAAAGTTAGAGTCATGGTTTGATTGTGCAGTTCACAGGTTTGCTGATCCTGGAGCGGAGCCATCTCTCCATAAGAGTAAAAACCTGAAATATTTGCATGGTCTCCAATAATCAGTTTAATTTCTTCTATTTCTTCTTCAACTCTTTGATCCATTACTAATTTCCGTCCAATACAGCTTACTAAAAATGCCAGCTGAGGTGCCTTTGTTCGGTTTTTCATTGCCATTGTTGCGGCCTCTGCTGCTCCATGTACAAGACTATCTACAGATGCCATCATGAGCTGAACTTTTGCATTTAGAGGTACATCACCTGCTAGAATCATAGAATTATTGTTTTCATCAATATTCAAAATTGTTCTTATTACAGGTTCAGTCTTACTTTCTGCGGTAATATTTAACGGATAAAAAAGAGAAGCTTTGGGGAGTTCTTTAGCTTTATCTCCTAAGTATTTGGTGTATAAATCCAAGGCAGGCATATGATCTATTTCATATAATATATTGCCTTCGGCTTTAGTAATAGTCCGCTCCGGTCCAAACGGAATCCATCCTCCTGAACTGGAACAGGTAATTTCAAGACTCTCGCCATATAGACCAATAATAATAATTTCTCCCTGGGTGGGCCTATGTTGATAAGAAACAAATGTTTTTTCAAACCTATCATTATCTCCGCACATTCCGCCAGTTAAGAGAACGTTTGGCGCTAAATGTGTTTGCAAACCCTTAATTAGTTCGCTGCCATTTGTATAACTACCTTCTGAAACAATAAGAACATGTTTTAGGTTAACTTTAGGTAATGATTTTATAAGATGTTCCCCCAGTGCATGAGAATTCTTATCATAATCTAATATGTTTGCTCTGCGTATTTCAAAACTGCTTTGCTCAAATTCAATAGCTGTGACCACCGCCGAATCTTGATGTACGTTTTCTCCTATTATTTCGCCTGAAGTAGAACCAAATATAAGATGCTCATAATTAAAGTTAGCTTTCACATTTTCATAGAAAATTTCATTTTCCAAAAGCATCCTATCTGCAAAAATAAAAACTAACGGATTTTGTAGCTCAGATTTAGGTGGTTTATATTCCCATTCCTTATTTTTAAATTTCCTGGCTTGTACTATTTTCATGTTTTAATTTTTTAAACTAAAGAAGAATGTGGAGCCTAAACCTACTTCGCTTTCCACCCAGATTTTTCCCTTATGCAAATCGATTATTTTCTTAACGATACTTAATCCTATCCCTGTAGAATTTTCATGGTTTCCCAGCGATTTAAAGATTGTGAAAATTTTCTTTTGGTTTTCTTCAGCTATTCCTATTCCGTTGTCTTTGATAGAAAATGTATACCATGATTTATCATTCGTGAAATCTATTTCTATGATACCTTTTTCTTTATCGTTATAATTTACGGCATTACTAATAAGGTTTAAGAATACTTGCTGTATTTGAGTTGGATCTCCTATAATTATAGGCATCTCCTTTAAAGTTTTCACGCTTATATTAGAGGGGATGTATAAGATATCTGTAATTTCTGCAATAAGATGGTTCAGGTTTATGCTTGTTTTTTGAACTAAGGGTTGTCCAATGGAGGAATATTGGAGAATATTCTCAATAAGGTGATCCATTTTCTCTACCCTTTGCTGCATTAAATTCAGGTTCTTGAGGCTTTCACGTCCTAATTTATCTTTAAAATCTTCTATCGTCCAGCTTAGCAGAGCAGAAATATTTCTTAAGGGAGATTTTAAATCATGTGAGACAATATGTGCATATTCATTGAGCCGTTCATTCTGCTCTTCCAAATTCTTTAATAAAGTTTCCTTTTGTATTTCCAGTTTTTTTTGTTCAGTGATGTCTAAATGAATCCCTATAGAACCGTTTATTTTTCCATTCAAATCATAAGTTGGAGCTCCACTTAATAACCAGTGGCGTATTTCGTTACTTTTTGTCTTAACCTCTATCTCGTAAGAATCTGATATGCCGCGTTTACGCCTCGCCCTTAATTCTTTTCCGCGACCAACTTCTTTGGCTGGTAACAGTAAGGTTTCCGCTTTCGCATTATAAAGCTCCTCTCTAGAAAAGCCACTGATCTTACAAAAATTATTATTAGCGAACTTAATATAACCCTTGGTATCAATTTCTATCAAACCTAAGTTCATATTATCTATAATATTGCTGTATTTTTCTTTTTCAGCTTTAAGTCTTTCCCTGTAATTTTTTTTAATAGTTATATCAGAATAACTCCAAAGATGCCCTTTATAAGCTCCTTTGGAGTAAATGGGAATATAATTACGTTCAAATACTCTCCCGTCTACCAACTCCAATTCATCTGAAAATACCGGCTTTTTTTCCTGTAGAAGATGATTAATACGCTCCAAAAACTTTTCTGGTTCTTTAAATAAATATTTAGTGTCTTCTGCTGAATTACTACAGTCCATACCTTCCAAGGCTTCTGGAGAGGCTCCAATAGAAAACATGGAACAAAATTCCGTATTGGTTAATATAATTTTTCTATTTTCATCTTCAAGGAGTACACCGGTATGTAAATTTGTAATTAAGGTACTTAACCGGTCTTCTGATTCCTTCAATTTTTCATTTGTAATAATTTCATTGGTTATATCTCTGGCTATACCCTGAGCTGCAATAGGCTCTCCATTCTCTCCATATATTATACTAGCATTAATTTGTACACTCTTTTCCTCATTATTTTTTGTGAGAATTACCGCTTTATAGTTATTAAACTTTCCATGAATAAATAGTTCCTTAAAAACTTCCAAGGTGTATTCACGGTATCCTTTTTTAACCAGTTTTAAAAGATTTATAGGCTCGTTGTCTACGTCATACCCCAATAATTCTTTAGCTGCCTCATTCATGCTTATAACCTCTCCAGAAAAATCCATTACTACATAGGCATCCACAATGGTTTTAAAAACTCCTTCCAGTTCAGAAGTCTTACGGTTTAGGAGTTCTTCAAGCTTATTGTTTGATCTTTTTAATTGTTCTGAAAGCTTAAAAAGTTCTGCAGACTTTTCTTCCAGAATAGCTTCTGCTGCTTTTCGAGCCGCTTTTTCCCGGTCTAATGCTTTTTCGAGTATTTTGATTTTGCTGGTTTCCATAAGGGGTGTAATAAATTCTAATTTTGATTTTATTAGTTTTATTTTCTTATATCATGAAAGAATCTGCATACATAATATTCAAATATTTTCCTATTAATGATTATAGGGACATATTCATCAAAATTTAGAAAAGTACATATTTTCAAAATAACTTTTCTAACAGGCTATTATTTTAAAAATTGATAATTCAGGATAAGCAAAAGACTTTCATACTATAGAAAATATGTTCTTTAATAGAAACAAACAATTAACAAAGATGGGCTATAAAGGTTCAGAAGATGCTTATAATATGGTCTTCATAAAAAATGGGATATAGAAAAGTATCCATCCAGAACTTCTAATCCAAATCCATGATTTTCTTTTTGATCCTGCAAAAAATTAATCCTTCCATTTATGACTTAATTAATTCATTTGAACTCCAGTATTCTAGGACTGATTTTAATTTTAAAACATAATCTTCATATTTTAAAGGTTTAATTATGTACCCCGCAATACCTATCTTATAACTTTCCTTAAGATCATTTTGATTTGCAGAGGTCGTGAAGACTATTGCCGGGATATGTTTTAAACTTGGGTTGTTTTTAAATATTTCCAGGAATTCAAATCCATTCATCTTTGGCATATGAAGATCTACAAAAATAAGGTCTGGTAGTTCCAGACTTTTGTCATGTAAAAACTCGAGGGCCTCCTCCCCATTTTTTGATTCTGTTATTTGGTGATCCAAAGAAAGCTCATGCATGGTTCTATGAACTTTCATGATTTCAATAATGTCATCTTCTATCAACAGGATTTTCAATTTCTTATTCATTTAGGATATTTTATGAATCCATAAAGATGACCTTATTTTTAAATTAAGGTAGGGAATTTCGGTGAATGGAGGTTTTGGATAGTTGAATTGCAGTTAAGTGTCGGTGAAATTTGTTAATCCAAAAAAGAATTTAATCCAATTATCGTTTCCAAAATCTATTGTGCTATTGCACAAGATTCCTGAGCGACGAGTCCGGCTCGACCTTTTATACTAGTTTCACTTCGTGCAAAGAATTTTTTCGAAGGCCACGTAGAAGCTATTTTATTACAATTCTTTGGCAACAATAAAAACTATAAAATTAAACGGAATTATTATCTTGAAAATATTAGTAATGACAGAGATGTTTTGGTTTTCAGAATATAATGCATTTATCATTGAATGTAATATTCAGACAACTTTTAAGAAATTTAGAGAAAGCTTTTATTCGATACAGGGTGATTTTAAATCCTCTATCCATTAGGGATATGATCAATGTATTGAAGTTACTATACTGAAAAATAATATCATGGAAATAAGTGCGAATAAAAAAGGATCCATTTTCATAGATACGTGCAAAATTCGCGAAATATTTAGCATCATTGTAACTTTTGAAAGATTCGGTCCGATTTCAACTAACCTTGGTTTTTCTTCAAAAAGAGAATGATGAAGATGCTTATCCATGGGTTTGTTATATTGATGATGTTTAGAGTTTCCTACTGACTTTAAAAAAGTGAAAAATAACTATATTAAAAGTTTTATAGTGTTTTTCAAATTGAGGGAGTCATTTCATGAAAGATTATTGGCTCAAGATGAATTAGAGTTGTGTACCATCTATTTAAAAATCTATCGAAATCTGGAAATTAGCAGATTTAGATTTATATAGTTTCTGATCCAACTCTTCAGAATTATTTTGATCGGCTGTATTATAAGAAGAAAATTATTTTTCCCCATCTGTTTAGTGAGACCAATACTTAATGGGTTCTCTTTTTGGTATTTTTTCTATTTTTATTTATTACTTAAATAAACCGGATCAATCTCAAAAGTTGTGGAGGAATTAGAGTAAAGCTGGATATTTGCAGAAAAATTAGCGTT
>NZ_JAVRHQ010000045.1:0-7972 GCF_031846485.1 Autumnicola tepida | reverse complement strand
AGTACAAGGGCAACGAGTATGTTTTGCAAGGGGTTCACTTCCAGAGATATCCATTGAAAAACTAGGATTGAAACAATACTTCCGTACAAACTAATCTGGATGAATTTGCACTTCCAGAGATATCCATTGAAAAACTAGGATTGAAACTCTTCGTAATTGAAAGCGATACTGTCCTCTTCAATCTTCCAGAGATATCCATTGAAAAACTAGGATTGAAACAAACGCAGTACCTGAGCGAGCGGCACATGGCCAAGCTCTTCCAGAGATATCCATTGAAAAACTAGGATTGAAACGAAATCCGTAAGAGCTTCCTGCAAACTTTTGTAATCTTCCAGAGATATCCATTGAAAAACTAGGATTGAAACAAACTTACAGGTCTAGGATTGAACTTCCGGTTTGCCTTCCAGAGATATCCATTGAAAAACTAGGATTGAAACGTTGGTCTTTTGCTTCAATAAATGATTTTTCAGTTTCTTCCAGAGATATCCATTGAAAAACTAGGATTGAAACATTGCTTCAAATGCTATTTCATTTCATAATTTACAGATCTTCCAGAGATATCCATTGAAAAACTAGGATTGAAACTAAAGTCAGTAGTCGAATTAGAACCAACGGCTCAATCTTCCAGAGATATCCATTGAAAAACTAGGATTGAAACCCCAAACAAGAACATAAGAGTGGGGACATAGAATTACTTCCAGAGATATCCATTGAAAAACTAGGATTGAAACAAATCACTGAAAATGTAGGGTTTGAAATATTACAACTTCCAGAGATATCCATTGAAAAACTAGGATTGAAACTTGCAATTGATATTGACGAAAAAGATCAGCCGGAAAGCTTCCAGAGATATCCATTGAAAAACTAGGATTGAAACTAAATTTCAAATACCGAGATAAAAAAACATGGATGCTCTTCCAGAGATATCCATTGAAAAACTAGGATTGAAACATTATTGAAAATTAATTATTATGAAATTAGAATTGAAACTTCCAGAGATATCCATTGAAAAACTAGGATTGAAACATCATAGCCTCCATTTGCTCGTGAACCGGAAGACAACTTCCAGAGATATCCATTGAAAAACTAGGATTGAAACCCAACTCTCTGCCCTCCGGTAAGAACCAATATTAAACTTCCAGAGATATCCATTGAAAAACTAGGATTGAAACTGGGGGTGGTGATGATAGTGACATAAAAGACGTTATCTTCCAGAGATATCCATTGAAAAACTAGGATTGAAACACTCATAAAAAACCACTATGGGAAATAGCTAACTTCCTTCCAGAGATATCCATTGAAAAACTAGGATTGAAACAAAACAAAAGCCCTTATAATCTATTGCCTGAAAGCGCTTCCAGAGATATCCATTGAAAAACTAGGATTGAAACCAAGCCTGATCTATCGACAATAGATTTTGTTGCCGGCTTCCAGAGATATCCATTGAAAAACTAGGATTGAAACGTGTCGGGGTCTGTAGGAAGGTTGCTATTTGAAAGCTTCCAGAGATATCCATTGAAAAACTAGGATTGAAACCGAAATGTCTTATACCGATAACCCTATAGACTACCTTCCAGAGATATCCATTGAAAAACTAGGATTGAAACCATGAACGGTAAAATAATACCGACTATCCATGCCGGCTTCCAGAGATATCCATTGAAAAACTAGGATTGAAACCAAACTGAAAACCAACGGCTAAGGGAGTTAATATTACTTCCAGAGATATCCATTGAAAAACTAGGATTGAAACAACTCGTCATGCTCGCTGATACATACATCACTAAACTTCCAGAGATATCCATTGAAAAACTAGGATTGAAACTACATTGAGAACAACTTTGAAATAAATTAACATGCCCTTCCAGAGATATCCATTGAAAAACTAGGATTGAAACCTTTGGCCGAGTTAATAAGTCGACTTCAGACCTAGGACTTCCAGAGATATCCATTGAAAAACTAGGATTGAAACAAGAAATCCCTTAAACTAAAATCGCTCAATACATTTCTTCCAGAGATATCCATTGAAAAACTAGGATTGAAACATTCCCAGTACCTGCAGGCCCGGAAAATCCTTATTACTTCCAGAGATATCCATTGAAAAACTAGGATTGAAACCTTATCGAATGGCTGTGGCCTTCTGTGAAAAAACCACTTCCAGAGATATCCATTGAAAAACTAGGATTGAAACGCCGTTGCAACGGTAGCCCTACCTGCCGTTGCTGCACTTCCAGAGATATCCATTGAAAAACTAGGATTGAAACGGTGAAAAAACTGAAATAAACGAAATGGAAGCCCAGGCTTCCAGAGATATCCATCGAAAAACTAGGATTGAAACTCAGCAATTATTATAACAGCAATGGCAAACCAGAGCTTCCAGAGGTATCCACTGAAAAACTAGGATTGAAACATCCGCGGATCTCCTTTCCTATAGTTCCCCAGGATGCTTCCAGAGATATCCACCGAAAAACTAGGATTGAAACTGGCCGGGGATAAAGAACTGGCCGGGGATAAAGAACTGGCAAAGAATTCCGTGCGCTTCCAGAGAAATCCATTTAGAAATTAGGATTGAAACAGCCGAGACTGGAGGCTATTGTCTACCACATTTCTGCTTTCAGAGATATCCATTTAGAAACTAGGATTGAAACTTAATTGTGTCCTGATGTAAATTTTCAGCTCTAGCCTTCCAGAGGTATCCACTTAAAAACTAGGATTGAAACAGAAATCCATTACCAATAAGCGCTGCCTGATCCTTCTTCCAGAGATATCCATTTAGAAACTAGGATTGAAACATCATATCCATTTTTCTTCGCTTTCTCGCTCACCGTTTACGCCCAGCTTCTAGAGATATCCATTGAGGAATTAGAATTGAAGCTATTACATGTTATTAATTAAATTTTTTCCCCTTGTTACTCCCAAATAGATTAGGTCTTAAATATCTCCAGCCATAAAGTCCGAACCTAATCTGTTTTTCAATGCCGCCATATCATCACTAACTTTTCTATCTAAAATTTTTGCATAATGCTGAGTAGTTTGAAGATTTTTATGGCCAAGCATTTTACTCACGCTCTCAATTGGCACTCCATTAGACAAGGTTACCGTTGTGGCAAAAGTATGCCTGGCCAGATGGAACGTCAGGTTTTTATTAATACCACAAATATCTGCAATCTCTTTAAGGTATGCGTTTGTCTTCTGGTTGCTTAAAACCGGTAATAATCTCTCCTCACTTACCTCCGGATGCGTTGAATATTTTTCGAGTATTGCTTCTGCAGTTGGAAGTAGAGGAATACTGCTGCGTGTTTTTGTCTTGGTCCTTTTTGTTTTAATCCATTGGTTTCCATCAAACCCTGTTACGACTTCTTTTGCTGAAAGCTTCTCTACATCAGCATAAGAAAGTCCAGTAAAACAACAGAAAAGAAAAATATCCTTTACAAGACATAATCTTTGATTTTTTATCTCTTTTCCAACCATAACCTGCAGTTCTTCTTTTGTTAGAAATTCCCGGTCCACAACTTTTAATTTTCCTTTCCAGTTCAGGAACGGATCTTTAGTAATCCATTCATTTACGTGGGCAATTCTTATGATCTTCTTGAAATTGGTAATGTATTTGATGGCCGAATTATGTGCACAATTTCGTTCGGTCTTTAAGTAATATTCCAGACCGGAAATAAATTTATGGTCTACTTCATTTACAGGAATATCCTTGACTTTATACTCTTTTTTGATGTACTCCTCAACATGCTTTTTAGCTGTCCGGTACCTTTCAGCGGTGCCGGCAGCAAAATCTTTACCTATAAGCCGGTTCACACGGTCATTATGTTCCTGAAATATTTCAAGAAGCATTTTTACCTGGTCTTCATTTTCCTTGTCTTTGCCAAGATAAGTGTTGATTAAATCTTGTGCTGTGAAAGAATTGCCTTTTTCTAAAAGCTTTTGATGAGCTATATAGAGGTTATTTTCTACTTTAGAAAGATATCTATTTAAAATCTTTATATTTTGGGAATTTCCATTTGCCCTTCCAGCAGTGGAATTCCAGAACTCAGGTGAAATCTTCCTGTTAACGCTTGTGGTAGCACGCTTCCCTTTTATAGTCACCCTGAGGTAAATTGACGAGAGGGCATCGTTGCCTCTTCTTCTTAAATAGAAAATATGATAAAAATTTGAATCCATGGCTTCAGATTTTAATGTTAATATATCCCCTAAAGTAAGATATTTTACCTTATGCAAAAGGTTGCTAATAAGCTATTTAACAAATAATTTGTAGGATTATTCATCATAAAGGTGTCACTAAATTCTTCATCACAAATGACACCGAATTGGACACCGAATAGAATGATATCAAATGGTTTTATTTGATATTCCGGAAAATAAAAAAGCCCGAAAACCGTGCGTTTTCGGGCTTTTTGGTTCCATTTGGTGGAAAACCAGCGGAGAAAGAGGGATTCGAACCCCCGGAGGTGTGACCCTCAACAGTTTTCAAGACTGCCGCATTCGACCACTCTGCCATTTCTCCTGAGTGCCTCATCAGCTATTTGCTGAATGCGGGTGCAAATATAACACGCTTTTTAATTTCTGAAAAGTTTTCACGAACTTTTTTAAAGCTCCTTTTATTTATTTCTGAAAATGAGATTTTTACAACTTTATATCCTCTTGTGCGATTTTACAAAAAACATTAATTATCCATAAATACCGCTTCACTCCTGCTCTTTCTGTTATCTTTAGGCTAAAAAGAAAAATTAATGTCAGCATTGTTCACACCTTATAAAATAAAAGAAACAGAATTTAAAAACCGGCTTGTGGTTTCTCCAATGTGTATGTATAGTAGTGAAGATGGATTTGCCAATAACTGGCACATGGTACATCTGGGGAGCCGTGCCGTTGGAGGTGCCGGTTTACTCTTTACTGAAGCTATAGCTGTTTCTCCCGAAGGCAGGATTACCCCATGCGATTTGGGAATTTGGAAAGATGAGCATATTGTAAAACTGAAGGAAATAGTGGAATTTGCTACATCCCAGGGTGTGATTATGGGCACGCAGCTTGCCCATGCCGGCCGCAAAGCCAGTACTTCCCAGCCCTGGAAAGGAGGAAAACTTTTAGACGTAAACGCCGGAGGTTGGGAAACTTTTGCCCCCAGTCCAGTTCCTTTTAATGATGAAAACCCTCTTCCCAAGACATTGGACCCAGCCGGATTAAAAAAAGTTATTAAAGACTTTAAAGCAGCTGCGGCCCGTGCCCGTAAAGCCGGCTTTAAAGTTGTGGAAATTCACGCAGCTCATGGATACCTGCTGCACCAGTTCCTTTCTCCCCTCAGCAATTTCAGAAAAGACGGCTACGGCGGGGATTTTAATAACAGGATCCGGTTGCTTCTGGAAGTGGTGGAGGCTGTAAAAGAAGAATGGCCTGAAAATCTTCCTCTTTTTGTAAGAATTTCTGCAACTGATTGGGCTAAAGGCGGATGGAATGCAGAAGAATCTGTAGAACTGGCTAAACTTCTCAAAGAAAAAGGAGTAGATCTTATTGATTGCTCTTCCGGCGGATTAATTCCGAAGGTGAAAATTCCGGTTTCCAAAGCTTACCAGGTTCCGTTTGCTGAAAAAATTAAAGCTGAAGCCGCTATAGCTACGGGTGCAGTTGGACTAATAACTACTGCTGAAGAAGCTGAAGAAATCCTAAATAAAAAGCAGGCAGATCTTATTTTTATGGCAAGGGAATTTTTAAGGGAGCCATATTTTCCCTTCAAAGCCGCGCAGCTCCTTGGGGAGGACCTTTCGTGGCCTCCACAATATGAACGTGCCAAACCAAATTAAATAAACTTAGGTTTGGGAATTTCTAATCCTGAATTCAAAAATACAATTATGAAAAAACAACAATTAACTACTTTATTTCTACTGTTGGTAGGTTTTAGTTTATTTGCACAAAAAGAAGAATACAAAGAACTTATGAGTCAGGATTGGCCAAATCTGCAAAAATACCGGTCTTCAAACGAAGAGATCATCAAAAATGAAGATTATCCCAAAGTAGTATTTATGGGAAATTCTATTACTGAAGGTTGGGCAAATATGCACCCGAAATTCTTTTCTGAAAATAATTATGCCGGAAGGGGAATCAGCGGGCAAACCACTCCCCAAATGCTCATACGCTTCACTCCAGATGTTATAGATTTACAACCTGAAGCCGTGGTAATTCTTGCCGGTACTAATGACATCGCGGGAAATACCGGCTTTGCTTCAGTAAAAATGATCACCGACAATATTAAAGTCATGGCACAACTGGCAGAAGCTAATGGAATAAAAGTTATACTTAGCTCCATTCTTCCGTTGTACGATTACCCGTGGCGGCCCGGGCTGGAACCTATACAGAAAATTGCCAAAATCAACACCTGGATGGAAGAATACGCAGCGGAAAATGGGCATACTTATCTCAACTATTTTTCAGCCATGAAAAATGATCAGGAAGGCATGAAAGCAGCATATTCAGAAGACGGAGTGCATCCCACTTCCGCAGGATATGATATTATGGAACCCCTGGTTAAGGAGGCAATTCAAAGAGCACTTCAGTAAAACAAGACAGCTTCTCCGGCTATGGAACAAATTTTGCTTTTCCGCATACTGTTGCGATTGGCGCAAAAAAACTATCTTGCGGTAGCTAATTTTTTAAACCCCTTGCCGGGAATTTGTTAAACCAGCCTTTCCTGTATAATTTAAGGGAAGCAATAAAACTAATAATGAAAAAATTGTTTTTAATCGCCTTAACGGTGAATTTTCTAAGCTGTGGTACGCAGCAAAAAAATATTGAGAACGTTAATCCCATGGAGTATGCCAATACCATTACTCCCAACGATCTAAAGGAGCATCTTTACACCTTTGCCAGTGATGAATTTGAAGGCCGCGAAACCGGGGAACCGGGACAAAAGAAAGCTGCTCAGTACCTCAAGAATGAATATCAAAGCCTTGAAATTCCTGCCGCGCAGGGAAATGATGATTATTTCCAGGAAGTACCGTCGAGTTTCTTTCGTGGAGACATAAAAGATTCTGAAAACGTGGTGGCTTTTCTAAAAGGCAGCGAGAAACCAGACGAAATCGTGGTGATATCTTCACATTACGACCATGTGGGAATGGATGACGAAGGCAATGTTTTTAACGGTGCCGATGATGATGGCTCTGGTACCGTAGGCGTTCTTGAAATCGCAGAAGCTTTCGCCAAAGCTAAAGAGGATGGTTACACCCCTAAACGCTCCATTCTTTTCCTGAACAACACAGGTGAAGAAAAAGGACTTGTGGGCTCAAAATATTATACCGAGAATCCTGTTTTTCCCCTGGAAAACACTGTAGCCGATTTAAATATTGATATGATTGGACGTATAGACCCTGAACATGCCGGAAACGACAATTATATCTACCTTATTGGAAGCGATAAATTGAGTACAGAACTACACGAATTGAGTGAAATGGTAAATGAAAAATACATGAACCTGGATCTTGATTACAAATATAATGATGAAAACGACCCAAATCGTTTTTACTACAGAAGTGACCATTACAACTTCGCAAAACATAATGTGCCAATTATTTTCTACTTTAATGGTGTGCACGAAGATTATCATAAAATCACCGATACACCAGACAAGATTAATTATGAAGCGCTGGCAAAACGGGCCAAACTGGTTTTTCTTACCGCTTGGGAAATTGCCAATCGCGATCAACGCTTAATAGTGGATAAAGCTGAAGAAGACGTTGAATAAACCACACTCTTCTGAAAAAAATAAAAAGCCTCAGGAATTTCCATGAGGCTTTTTTATTGTTTAAAGATCCGGTTTGTAATTGACAATTTTCACAACAAAACTTATAGATCCCCTTTTACAAATCTTTTCTTCGTCCTAAAAAAGTGAGATTTTCAAAGAAGGGTTTTCAAATTCTCACATTTCCTCATTTTCAAATTTCCACATTTCCTCATTTTCAAATTTCCACATTTC
>NZ_JAVRHQ010000044.1:0-8752 GCF_031846485.1 Autumnicola tepida | reverse complement strand
GAAAAAACACCGGATAATCCCTTTTTTTTATACCTGGAAATTAGCTTGTAAGGGGAGGCCGGGATATACTAAAGACCTACAAAGTTCTGTGATGGAGTAATTTCGAGTTAACCATTCATAAATGAATTCTACCTTTTGTTCCAGCTGTTCGTTAAGGCACATAGTTTACAAAGTTAAAGTCACATGCTTTACACTAGCTTCTGACTTAGTCTAATTGATACTTGTTTGCTAACTCTTATTTTCTTTTCGTTAAAGTAACCTAAAAAACTTTTCTGTAAAATACCCTCCAGAATTCATTTCCCTGGTCTTCGACACCGATATATTTTCCCATAAGCCCTGAGGTTAAAAATACCTAGTACCCCGATTTCCAACGCAAGGATCCATTTTGACATACTTTCATCACTTTCATTGTTGAGGGATAGTCATAATTTCGGATTTTTTCAGGGTATGGCGTGGTAGAAAAATCATGACAATCTGCAGGTGTTTTCATCCCTCAAGATTCATGAGGCTTAACATGATTATATTCCTTTACAAACCGGTTTAAACTACGTTGTTGAGCCTTTAGATCGAATGATGAAGGTTTTGCACAAGCAGCCTTTAAATCACGGGCATACGCTCATGTCGCCCATTTTGGTTTGGCCTTGCCGGATCAGAATAAACCGGATCAATTCCTAACTCAATAAACCAATAAGATAGTCCGGTATATCTTTGAATAGCAGACACAGATCCAAACGGACTTCCGTTGTCAGTATGAATTTGTTTAGGGATAACAGAACTAAAATGTCTATCGACAATCCCTATAATATCAAGACTTCGCTCAATTTCAAAAAATCAGGTAACCGAATAGGTAACCTTTGCTTCAATTTAACTTTAAACTAAGATACAGGAATCTCTTGAACTAAATACAAACTCATTAACCTAAAATTGATTTATCAATTAAACATTATATCCTAATGAAGATCCAGGACATTATATCAGAGTTCACTTCTTCTTCAAGTTTACTTCTTCTTTTTCCAAAAAACCAACATCAATATCTCCCCAAGAGTTACATTTCAATAAGTTCCATGTTATTATAAAGAACGTTTTTTATCCCCGGAGGAATATTATCCTGATAGTCTTTCCAGAAATCCGATGAAAAATGAGAAATTACTTCATGATTCAATTCCTCAGTAGCAGACGTAAATTGTTCTTTATTTAGATATTCAATCTTGCTTACAAAGAAATCCTGCTCTAATTCATAGTCAATTTCCTCCCCCTTCTTCTTCATTTGACTACTGTAATATTTTGAGACACTTCCCAGCTTTTCAATGTTTGGATTATTGGACTTGAACTCTTCTCGAACTAGATGATGATCAACAGATGTTTTCAGACCCAATAAAGAAATAGTTCTGGGATTTTCCGGAGTGTGGTATTCAATTGTTAGTTCTGATTTGTTACCTCCCCTTTGAACTGTTCCAACCTCACTTCCATCTAAGATCTCCCTGAATTCCACATCCTTATCCTCCCATTCATTTAGCATTACTTCTTCATCAAAACTGAAAGGCAAAATATTGGTTCCTAACAAATTCGTAACCTTAGGCTTATTTCTTTTTAGTTCTTGAAGGTAATCCGTATTTTTAAACAATCTGGAAGACTTGATATTATACTTCTTCAACTTATTCCTTTTCAGATCGATATAATATTCAATCATTCCATCAGCAAATGACTGAGCCTTATTATCAATTAATTGATAACTCAGAAAATAACCGGTTACCCGTAGATATCTTGGCTTTTCAGCAGTTATAATTACCTGCTCCAAATTTTTCATATAAGAAGGGGTTAAGAAAAATTTCTTCTGCGCCAGTAATTCTTCGTAAGGTAAAGACTTGAGTACAAAATCGGTATGGAAAATGGTCAAAGTATCACTACTGGAAAGGTTATATGTTTCTGATTTAATAATACCCTTATAATTGCTAATACCTAGTATTTTCCCTTCCTGGTTAAAAATTTTTACGTTCGAAATTGGTACGCCATTATCTTTATTAAAAAACTGAGCTTGTGCATAACCTATCCGAACCACAAAAATGGTAATCAAGATCAACAGAAAATTCCTTCCTAATTTCATTATTAACGAGTTTATTTGTCACACTTAGCATCAATATACATACTTAAACTTCCTGTCTGTGATGCCCAGCTATCCATGGCTTTATTCCTAAAATACACCTTATGAAAAGGCGATTGACTGGCTGCAATTGCGAAATACTTGCTATCTTTTTCTGCTTTCACACTTTCTAACCATTGAATGCTAACCATAATCTCCTCCACCTCTTCTTTCAGGTAAATATTATATGGATCTAAATCAACAGATTGCCATCCATTCTCCTTATCCTTTAGCTCAAATATTATGTTATTGGAGATGAGTAAAGAATCGGGTTCGTTGTTTTTAATATTGTAGATATTGATTCTGAATTTTAAACTTTTAAAATCATTACTGGTTACAGCGAAATTGAATTTTTCTAATCTGCAGTTTCTGCGGAGTTTTAAATTCATCCCCAGCTCTTTGCTTAACCGATCATCTACATCTTTTTCATCTGCGGTGTAAAAATTATAATGCATTAATCCCAGTCCTGTATTGGTCCTGCCTATTTTTTTGGCTTTTAGCTCTTGTGTCTCTAAAACCACTTCATCCAGGTAAGTTTTTGCGGGTTTTAAAATCACTTCATTTCCAGAAGTTTTTAATTTGGAAGTAGCGATTTTCTGAGTTTCATAGCCTATGTATGAAAATATTAAAGTGTCCTTTTCTACGATTTCCCGAGGCAATTTCAAAGTAAAAGATCCATCCTCCCTTGACACGGTGCCTAGATTTTTATTCGGAATCCCAATGTTTACATAGGAAAGAGGGGCGTTGTTTTCTTCTGAAATGATTTTTCCTGAAATTGATGTTGTCTGGGAAAACAAGGAATTCAAACAAAGGAAGATAATAGTTGTAATGGTGTAAATTCTTTTCATATTTATTGTGTTATTGCATCTCCCCTCCTTCTTCTTCATTTTATTGGTTTTCTGTAGAATAAATCAAATGCCTTTTTCTTCTATAATGGATTATAATTATGGCAATTACAATAATTATTGATAATAAGGATAATACAGAACCTTCAAATCCAAAATCCCCTCCGTTTAAATACGTTTTCTCATCCATACCAAATTTTATGACAGAATAAGTATTTTGACCACTCACATTAAAGCCTAAAATAGTTTGGAAGAAATTCCAGCTAAAATGAAGAGCTATCGGGAACCAAAGGTTTTTGGTGTGTATATAAGTAATACCTAATAATATTCCCGCTAAAAAAATATTGGCAAATCCAATTATGTCAATATTAGGATTAAAGCCATGCATGAGTGAAAAAAGAACTGCCGATAGAATAAGGGCGATGTACTTATTAAATGAATACATAAGATTTCTTAGCACATACCCCCTTAACAAAATTTCCTCTGTAAGGGAAACCAGCAAAAAGGTCAAAATTGAAATTACTATTTGATTAAGACTGAAGTTTATCTTTTGAAAATGTATTTGCCCTAATACTTCTAATATTCCAAATCCTAGGAACATAATTATAGCCCCAATTGCGAAACCCGCCCAAAAGCTCCTAAAACTGTTTTTAATCCTGAAGCCAATATCAACAAATTTCTCTTTATCTATTAGTTTTAAAAACAGCCCGACAACCAAGAGGGTTCCCAGAAATGAAAAAAGTTGTATTACCAATCTTTGGACTGGACTTTGCTCTATTTCCAAATCACTAAACTTGAATCCCATCAATAAGCTTCCAATAAACTGAAAGATACTGACTATAAAGAGGTAAGGGAAAATAATAAGAAGGATTCTCAGCCATCCCCGATAGCTTGATTTTTTATTCATAATAAGAATATATAGCGATAAGTAATTATATTTTTATGATTTGAAAACCCTACTCCCATTCAACGTTATATTCACCTGTTGGAGAATGTTCTATCCATTTCCCTTCTATTTTTTTCTCCTCATTTGTCCGGTTATTTATCAGGTAAAGCGTGTAAGAAATCACCCGTTTTCTATATTCTATTTCTACAGAAAATTCAGATTCCCCGGAAGGAAGAGTGACTATTTCCATGACATCTTTAAAATCATGTTCACCTGTTACAACAAAATTGGTGTAAAGGCCTTTACCCCCATCAAAATAGATTTCTTGCTCATGTATAGCAGAAGGAAGTTCCACCATGACCGAGTCCTTTTTTATCCATACGAAAGCATCATCTTCTGAACTCTGGAACTGATATCTTTTATTGACGTTAATCCCATTGAAGGGAGAAAAAGAAAATTCCTGGGCAGACGGAATAGTGAATTTGTAATTATCTCCTTTCTTGATGTAAAGCGAATCTCCGTCATTTTCCTTTAAAGAAAATTCTATTTTCTCAAACGTGTAGCCTTGTGATTTTTTTTGCTTTACAGTTATTTCTTTTACTTCACCTCCTGATTCCACCATGATAACAAAACCGAAATCCTCTCCCGTACTGTTCTCTTTTAAAAAAATCTCCAGAGAAGTAGCTGTGGTTCTGGTAATTTTGAAGCCTTTGTCTGACCATAGTGCTTCCATCCTACCAAGACTATCCAGGTATAACTGGCGATTTACCAAAAGCTGTTCTCCATCATCAGAATAAGTATCTCCGCTTATATTGATATTTCCATTTAAATTTATTACTTCTGCAATGCTCCATTCTTTACCGGTAACAGAAATTTCTGTTGTTCCGCCTTCACCTTCCATTTCTATTAAATTAGAAGATATATTTAAAGACGATCCAGGTTCATCATTATCGCATGACGCCAGGAAAAGAGAGAAAATTAGTAGAAGAAAGAGGTTTATAAATTTCATATTTTTATGTTTTCTAAGCAATTTCACGTGCTTCAAAATTTGACTTCATTATGAAAGTTGAAGTCATAAATTAAAACACTTATCTAGGGTTATTCCATCCTTCAAGAGCAGCCTCCATAGTGAAGTCCAAAATTAAAATACCAATTATCACTAAAGCTATAATAGATAAAATTTTCAAAATTCTATATTGCATGAAGATACTTTTGTTTAGTGTTTGGAAATATTTTGACCAAACGAATTTTTATTTTTGAAATTCAAATAAATTTATAAATCGAAAATGTTTACCAATAAGTTTGTATATATATTTCAAAACATATTTAGTATTTGCATTTAAATTCTAGACAATTTTAGTGGCATCAATTGCTTTTTCAGCTAATGTAATGCCGCTAAAATAGAACAAATCATACATAGTCTTCCGAAAACAAGCAAAATCTGCCCGTGGTAAAACCACGTTTAACAGTATTTGTTACATCTAAAATGGCATGATGATCATATTAATATCCTTAAGTTAGCCATTCTCGAATCGAATAGTCATATTTTTAATATGAGTCCAAGTATTGAATGGTTTAATTACCAAATCTTCCACCAGGGTTTTTTATTGCTCTTTGGTTTTTCCCTTAATAATCCATTTTGCTGCACTTCCAGATGTTCATTTCTTTCGAAAAAATACTGAAAAGATCCACCTTTTAATTCTTTTGTTTTCATATCGAGTTCAAATGGAGACCAGTGCTGATTTTCATTCGTGGGATCATAAGACTGGCCTTTTAATTTGTTCCCAGTAAGGGAAAGTTCTTTTATTCCATCCCAGGATATTCGGCCGCTTCTCCAGTATTCACCACTTTTGTTATCAAAGAAGAGAATATGAATGCCGTCTGAACAAATAAGACTCCCGTCCTCTTTCTGAATCACTTCATTAATTGTAAGGCCAAATGTCATTTTAGGCTTCTTTTCATCGGGGTTCATGATATATCCCTGCCCTCCTGCGATAACTATAATGCTGGTATGTTCAGGAAAATCAAATATGTTAGTGTAGTCGGTCCAACCATATCTAAAATTGGCCACCCATTTTTCCCCGTTAAATTTCCTGAACTTCACAACGTAACCTTCAGAATAAAATGGTTCATTCTCTGCAGAAATGGGGATATACATTGGCCCGTATGGTGGGAGCCCTTTTAATATTTCGTACCTCTTATCTGTGGCCATTTAGCGTTCTATGTCTTTTACTCAGTATGTGAAAAATTTTAATCACGGTTATATATGTAGTGCTTTTTATATGTAACTTTTCTTCAACAAATTTTACAAGATCTCCCAAATCCAGCTTTTAATCAAATCCCACTTGGAAGAAATCGTATAGAAAAAAAGAAAGCTTGATCCAATGGTGAGGATCTTTTTAACTATGAGCTTCTTTTGTTCTTTTCCGGTAATCTTCATTACTTTATTATATTTAAGTTAGATGGATTGTGTATCGCTTCCACTTAAGATGCATCTCAAATATTTTAAATTCCATATCCTATTCCTTAAAATACTCTGCCTCTCTTTCATAAAGATTATTTTGTAATTGCTCTCTTCGATTGGGATTAAAAAGAAAATAGGATCCTGAAAAGACGAGATAATTAAGGTCAGTATAGAAAATGTGGTTATAATTTTTCCAAAACCTGCTTCTTTTGCTAAGGTTTTCTACTTTTTTATCTATAAGATTATTAAAACCTGAGAGGGCTTCGTATTGATAAACATGAATTATTTCATGTGGCAGTGCATTTTCTCCTAATTCGTTATTCAGGATAAGTATTGAATTTGCCCCACTTGTTTGGCCATACACTTTGGAGTATCCGGAATTTTGCGGGTCTATATCTTCTGAATTAAAGATAAAAAAGCCTGTTTTTATGCTTTTATGAAAATCAAATCTTCCATAGAATGCAGTTTCAATAATTCCGGCCAGCGCAAAAGGCATTATCCGATATCTTAAATGGAACTTTTCCCTGGTATTGAATTCTATCCTGTTAAATCCAATATTGATATGCCAGTGTTCACCAAAATTTCTATTTGCCGCTCCATTCTCTATTATAGAAGTGCCGGCTGCATTTAATAGATTTGATGGCCAGACATAAGCATAGTTTTTTTTACTTCCAAACTGCCTGATCAATCTTTTACTTTCAAAAACCAGGTAGCCTCCTAAAGCACCTTGTGAGAACCCCTTTAGAAACACCTTATAAATTTTCTCATCTGGCTCTTTATTAATTATAGCTCCTATTCCACCTATAATTGCACCCGAGGTGATATTTAAAAGGCCATATTCCAAATCTGAATCCTGTGCTTTTGCAGGTTTCAAAGAGAACAGTATAAAAAGTGTTAAAAAAAACAGGCCTAAAAAATTAATGCCTGATTTGTTTTTCTGGTTTGATATATTTAATATCCAGCTTGCCAATCTTTAAAATTTGTTTTGCTCTCGATTTCTCTTCCCTTAATTTTTCTTCTTTTATTTTTTTACCATAAATTTCTTCCCAATCATTTTTTGATAATGGCTTCAATTTTTCATAATCAAAAATACTAATCAAGCCATCAAACTCCTCCTTAAAATCTGGATTGGACCAATTCTTTGGAATATATCCTGCACAATTATTTGAAAAAGTGAGCTTTCCAAGAAAATAGTTTCCGCTTAACTTTTCCTCCCGTTCCTTATTTTCTTGTGTTAATTCATAACAGGCTTCAATAAAGTAATATTCCAATTCCTGCCCATTTTGCTGTCGTTGAGCTATTGGGTAAACCCGAAACCAGAATTCTATGTATTTACCTTCAAAATATAAATCATGATGAAGAATAAAATTGTTTTCATCTAAGAAAGAATAATTTTCTGAGTAGAGTTTTTTGATCCTTTTCTTTCTAATAATATATTCTTCACTTGTAAATCCCACTCCAATAAAGAACACAATAACTCCAATCCAAATAGAAAGACCAAAAAGTAATGAATCCGTTATATTATTATCGATCAATGAGAACAGAAAAACAAAAAGTCCCAGGACAAAACCACCCAAAATTCCGTTTGACCAGTAGTCTTTTATACTTCCTTTTCTTATAATAGGTACTGTATTCATCAACTTTGTATAATGCGAGTTTACGGAGAAAGGGATTGTTAGCCCGCTATCCTTCCCCAACTCCAGAAATTTGCTTAAAAGTCACTTTTTGAGGGGTAAATTAAATTTTATCCGTCAGTTCTTTTATTAAATTTCTATCCTCCAGGTCGCAGGCTTATTTCATTTTATCATTTCTAGTTGTTCTCGGATTTCTTGGAAGTTATTTCTTGTTTCAACTCTCTCCATTTGCTTTAGATTATCGTTTTCAAAAATAAACTCCGTCGTAACTAAAAAATCCTTAATCTTTTCTGTGTAGTACAATTTTTCCACCTTTTTGGCTGACGTTTCCTGATACAGTCCTTTGTTCGTAGGATGTCCATATTGTTTTATAAAATCTTCTTTAGCAATTCCCAAATTATCAAATGTCGAAAATTTACTATTTTCCCGTGCATCAAATCCATACTGAACTGGAGCGCAGGAAAATACGGAAACCAAAGTAAGTATAATAAGAATAGAACTGCATTTTGTGATAATAATTTTTCCGCAAAAATGGTATTTTTTATTTTTCATTCGGCCTTGATTTTTAAATTAGTGTCCATGTTCATCTTTATTCATGATTATAAAAAAATTGGTTAAAGCGATTATTGCCGACTAAAAATTGTATTTTTCACCTTGTTCACAACGGTTACGGTTCGTAAGTTTCGGGAGTATGGATACGAACTTGTCGACTTAACCATTTTCTTTCTTTGTCACTAAAATTACATTTTTTCTTTTAATTACCCGTAATTTGTGCTTAACCGC
>NZ_JAVRHQ010000043.1:0-9177 GCF_031846485.1 Autumnicola tepida | reverse complement strand
TTCTTTTATTGCCTGAAAATCAGCTTTTGAAAAGAAGGATCCAGCGATTACCAGCACTTTGTATCTGGTAGGTTTGTCCTCCTTTTATAGTAGTAACCTGTGTATTAGTTGTAATCTCCAGAAGGTTGTCACTCCCCTGGAAAATGAGGTTTTTGGTCCCCGTTGCAGGCCAGCCTACCAGGATTATTATCCTGCCTTTGTTATCGGCAGCTTTGGGAATAATGAGTCCGGTAACCTGATTATTGATTCTAAGTGTGCCCACTTCATCTCCAATTGGATAATCGCCGGTAACGGCTTCCGTAGAAATATAATTTACCGCTCCCGGATGCTTCCAGCTTACTTTACCAACTCTATCTGTTACTAAAACCTGATTTTCCAAACCTCGGCTATCAGGAAAAACATACTCCACATCTGGGGTTATTCCAATTCCTAGCCTGCCTGCAAAGTAACCCGCAAATACGTTGGAGTTACTGTCGCCATAGGCCACGCTGTAAATCCCGTAGATATTTCCCACTCCCTGCACACTTCCGATTTCATTGTAAATCCCAAAATTATTACTTCTTGCGCCAAAAGTGCGGCCCACCCGGTTAAATATCCCGTAAATGTCATTTGTGCCTGTATTTTGGTAAGTTTCATTGAAAATGCCATAGTGAATGCCCGTCCCAGCCCCTCCAACATTAGATTTTATGCCATATTTTGTACCGTTGGTGGCACTGCGGTTATCATTTACAATCCCATAGGTGGTAAGATTATCTGTGGCAGAATTGGCGTTATCCACTTCTAAAGTTTTCTTCAGGCTTAAATCCTTTCCTGCCGGAATGGCGATTTGAAGCCTGGAAGAAATCTGGTCTGTTCCTATTCCTATATTGCCTTCCCGGTATGCCGCATCTGTAACATTATTAGGGCTTAAACTTGTTCCAGGTTTATAGAAGTTTGAAGCAGCAGAATTGGCTGCCATTGCTTTCCAGCTGCTATCCAAAGCAGACCAGTAATAGAAACCTGAGGTGAAATTTGGTTGATCTTTGGACAAAAAAACCAGCATTCCGTTTTGCTCCGATCCAGGATTGGCTGAAGGAAACTTTTCGACGCGCGGAATAAGAATACCGTCTATTTCGGCAGGATTAAGCTTATCTGTAGCCACTATATCCAGCTGCGCTTTTGGAGCTGTAGTTCCTATTCCCACCTGGCTGTTCATTAGAAAAGGAACAAGAAATAAAATAAATGTAATTGATCTCATAAGTGATTGTTTGGTATAATTCAATCACTTTAGTGAGCTTATGTTTTTAGGTATATTGAATATAGGTTATTAATTGATACTAATAACACTGACCTTAAAATTTTAAGCCTCGTCCTTTATTTTTTCCTGTAGCATTTTTATTTCGTCCCTCAACCTGGCAGCTTCCATAAAATCCAGTTCTTTTGCCGCGGCTTCCATAGCTTTTCTTTTTTCCCGTATCGCCTTTTCTAACTGACCTTTGCTGAAATATTCCACCTCTTCTTCTGCAGCTTTTAAGGTTTGCGGGCGTTCATAATCATACACATCCAGTTTCTGTTTTACAAGCGCACTGTCCAGTTTTTTAACCAGTGGGGTAGGAGTGATGTTGTTTTCTTGGTTGTAGGTAATTTGCTTCTGGCGGCGATATTCGGTTTCGTCTATCGTCTTTTGCATGCTGTCGGTAATTTTATCAGCATATAAAATTGCCTTGCCATCAACATGCCTCGCAGCCCTACCAATGGTTTGGGTAAGAGAACGGTTACTTCTCAGGAAGCCTTCCTTATCGGCATCGATAATCGCTACCAGGGAAACTTCAGGTAAATCCAGGCCTTCCCTTAAGAGGTTCACTCCAATCAGCACATCAAATAAGCCTTTTCTAAGGTCCTGCATAATTTCCACCCGTTCCAGAGTATCCACATCAGAATGGATGTACCTGCACCTGATGTCGATTCGGGTGAGGTATTTTGTAAGTTCTTCCGCCATCCTCTTGGTTAGGGTGGTAACCAGGATACGTTCGTCTTTTTCAATTCTTATCTGGATTTCTTCAATTAAATCATCAATCTGATTTTGGCTGGGGCGCACTTCTATGATAGGATCGAGCAAACCGGTAGGCCTTATCACCTGTTCCACATATATTCCTTCACTATTCTGAAGTTCATAATCTGCAGGGGTCGCACTTACGTAGATCACCTGGTTTTGAAGGGCCTCAAATTCTTCAAATTTCAACGGACGGTTATCCATTGCTGCGGGCAAACGAAAACCATAATCCACCAGGGTTTCTTTCCGGGAGCGGTCTCCTCCGTACATAGCATGTACCTGCGGAATGGTAACGTGGCTTTCATCCACCACCATAAGGTAATCGTCAGGAAAATAATCCAGCAGGCAGAACGGACGTGTACCGGGTTGCCTGCCATCAAGGTATCGGGAGTAATTTTCAATTCCGGAGCAATAGCCTAATTCCCGGATCATCTCCAGGTCAAAATTTGTCCTTTCATCAAGGCGCTTCGCTTCGAGATGTTTGCCAATATCCCTGAAATAATCCACCTGTTTTACAAGGTCATCCTGGATTTGCCTAATCGCCCCCTGGAGTACATCGGGAGATGTTACAAACATGTTGGCGGGATAAATATTCAGGCGGTCGTATTTTTCAATAATATCATTGGTGCCGGGGTCAAAAGCTTCAATTTCTTCAATTTCATCTCCAAAAAAGTGAATTCTGAAGGCATTATCAGCATAACTTGGGAAAATATCCACAGTGTCGCCTTTTATCCTGAAATTTCCGTGGGTGAATTCCGCTTCTGTCCTGGAATAAAGGCTTTGTACCAGTTTATGCAGGAGCTTTGTCCGTGAAATATTCATGTCCCTCTCTATGGAAACTACATTTTTACGGAATTCCACCGGGTTACCAATACCATAAAGGCAGGAAACCGAAGCCACCACCAATACATCACGGCGCCCACTAAGCAGTGAAGAAGTGGTGCTCAGCCTGAGTTTCTCGATTTCTTCGTTTATGGATAAATCTTTTTCAATATAAGTCCCGGAAGTGGGGATAAAAGCTTCCGGCTGATAATAATCGTAGTAGCTCACAAAATATTCCACGGCATTATTAGGGAAAAAATGTTTAAATTCAGAATACAATTGCGCCGCCAGGGTTTTGTTATGTGCCAGCACTAAAGTTGGTTTCTGCACTTCCTGGATCACATTTGCCACGGAAAAAGTTTTTCCGGAGCCGGTTACACCCAGTAAAGTCTGGTAGCGGTCGTTTCTTTGGATTCCGTTTACCAGTTGATTAATTGCCTGCGGCTGATCACCGGTGGGTTTGTAATCTGATTCTATTTTAAATTTCATGAGTTTCTTTTTCTAAGCCTCACAAAAATAAGCAATTCCTATGCCTATTTAAACTACAGAAGATCAGTTTGACCTTTTCAGGCTAAAATGGCCTTTAATTTCTTTTCCGCTGGTGAAACTAATAGAGAACCAGTAATCGTCAGAGGGCATAGGCTGGCCATTAAATATGCCGTTCCAACCTGCCCCTTCAGGATCTAATTGCTTCAGCAGCTGGCCGTACCGGTCAAAAATATAAATATTCCTGATGTCGTATTCAGGATCATCAAGATCAAAAGGTTTCCACTCATCGTTGTAACCGTCGTTGTTGGGAGTGAAAAAAGAAGGATAACCAAAAACGCTGAATTGCTGCTCTTTGGCTACACAACCATCTTCACTCTGGACAAAAACGGTGTGGGTTCCACCGGGAACATTTCTAAAAACAGGCGTGCTTTGAAAAGAGCCATTTTCGTCATCCAGGGCATATAGTAATCCGGCATTTTCAAGATCGGTATTGACTGTTACCACGCTGGTAGCGCCATTGTTATTAACTTCAATATTGGTAATTTCCGGCGCCACTCTTTCTTCAATAGAAAATTCCACTGTTCTGCCGCAGCCAACCTGCTTATTTGTTATTGTAAGCGTATAAATTCCAGCCTGGCTGGCCATAATGGTATTTGAAGTTTCTCCTGTGTTCCACTGGAAATTGTAATTGCCCGGGTCAGGTAAAATTATATCAGCTCCTAATTCTACAGGAAATTCTGAATTGCAAACCTGAAGAAAATTTTGTGGCGGAAGATCGGGAAATTCCACCACCTGCAGTTCCAGAGTGCCAAAGCCATAACACACTCCCTGGGCATTTGCCCGAATGTTCAATGTACCCGCATCTGATATGTAGGTTTCAGGAAGAGGGTCTTCTCCTAGAATGGCATCATTTTCACTGGTGTGAAAGCTTAACTCCACGTTCTGAGGTAAGCCAAGATCATTTCTAATGTTGTTTTCTATGGAAGCGAGGTCAAATTCGGCTTCTCCATTTTCAATTTCACAGCCCACTGCCACGCCACCCGCTATGGGCGTTCCCGGGCTGGTTTCGAGCCTTACTCTTGTGATGCCTGCACATTCGGAATCATAGCCGGTAACTTTAGCAATAAGAACCTGGTTGGGGTTGGTATTACGGTAAATATCAGACAAACCGTTTTGATTAAGATTATCGTAATTTGCACTTTGGAGATCTTCATAAAAAAGCACCCTAAGGTTATTATTGCTGCCGGTAATATAATCCCGGGCCAACTGGAGGTTGAATTCCGCCAGGCCGTCATTAGGGTTATTATCCAGTACATCACACTGGGTGATCGTGTATTCATCAACATTTTTATCTACTCCAATAATGGTAATTTCCTTGCATACGGGGTCCTGCGGGATATTGTTGTTGAATTTTGTCAGCGTGACGGTAAAAGTGCCGGGAGCCGAATAAATGTGAGTGGGACTTTCAGCAGAAGAAAAAGTGCCGTCACCAAAATCCCATTCCACACTGTCGTAATCCCTGGCTCCATCAATGCTGAATTCCGTGATATCTCCCAGGCAAAAATTTTCAGCATCAAAGCTATTGTTGAACAGGGACTGAACAAACGGCGGAAGCCCAAGCTTTACGTTATTTGGCGAAACATCTATGGAATTATGATCATAATCTACATTGGTCGCAGCATTTTCAGGATTATTTATAACAGAAAGAAAATTATGGCTCAAAAAGCCTCCACCATCTGTAGGATAGCCTGCGCGGTAAATTTTACCGTCAATCGCCAGTTGGAGCGCCCCTGCAACATTTCTGGATGCGTGTACAATTGCTTCGGAATTTGCAATATCAGGGCTTTCAAGGTCATACTGAAGCAGCTGGCTTCTTTGCAGGACATCATCTTCCCCATATACATTTATCGTGGCGTAAAGCCTGGAAGAGGAAGGGGAGAATTCTACACCATACGGGTAGGTTCTATCCTTTAGCAGTGTTTCATTACTGACTTTTCCGGTAAGATCGTCAAAGTCGTAAAGAAAAATTTTACCGTTCTTTTTGCTGCCATTCTGAGCTCCGGGATTTTGAAGGGAAGTAGCGGCATAAGCGGCAGCAATTTTTGTTCCGTCCGGAGAGATCTTCAGGTAACCCGCTGCCGCCACATTCATATCTTCTTCAGTCAAAATTGGCGGGAAGTTATTCGAGATAACAGAAACCACAGGCGTACTGTTAACACCGGCAGGAGTTACCTTAAAAGCGAAAAATTTGTTCATAAACTGGGTTACCACCCAATAAGACATACAGTCCCCTCCAATTACTGCGGAAATCTTTTCTGAACTTTTAAATTCATTTTCAATGGGATCAGACGGATTATAAGTGATTAGGTGGATATTCTTTTTATTCTGAAGAACAGCGCCACGCCATCTGTTTAAGGACATATCCACTTCAGAATAATTAACACCTTCTATAGGGTCCTGTGGCGTAAGATAATAGTCTGGTTTATCTATGGTGAAGATAAAATAATGCCCCGGATTGCGCGGCCTGGGAACCACTATGGCAGATTGCGTACTGGATACATCCCCCTTTAAATTATCACCATTGCGCATCACGTTGTGGTTGCGGTCGTAAACGGTGGAGCCATCGGTATAAAATAATAAATTTCCGTTTTTATCAGCAATGGAGGCAGAGCCTTCAACCGTTTGCAGCCTGCCGTTGTTCAATGCCACGGGGGCGCCTGTATTAAAAGAAAGGCCGGCATGATCGCCAAAATACCATACAGCAGCTTCTTCCTGGGCATTTGTTTTCTGCTGGAAGACAAAGAGTAAAAGGGTAATAAATAAAAATTTGGTTTTCATATCCTGGGGAATAGCCACCAAGATATTACAAATCCCGCTTTTGTAGTAACCTATAGGAGAGAAATACAAAAATGGCGGTCCAGATAATCACTATAAGAAGCTGGTACCAGTGGATGCCATAATCTTTCTCAAAGGCAGAACCAATCTGGCTGGCGGCGGTTTGTACCGCATTAAGCCTACTGAATGGTTCTTTTATAAGGTTTGCCATACTTTCCAGCGGAAAAAACCTGACAATCTGATCGGCGGTATCACTGTCGCGGAAAATTTTCCATTTTAAAACGCCATATGCGATACTTTCCAGGATCCACCAGATAAAAAGAAAACCAAGGGCAAAAGCAGATCGTTTAACCAAAATCCCCAGGAACATGCAAAAGGCAAAGAAAGCTGTTAGTTTTACAAAATATCCCACCAGGTATTCCATATCTGAAAAGATGATGGAAAACTCGGTATAATCTGAAAATGAAAGCCCCAGTAGCAGGGAAACTATAAACAGGAATAGTGTGGAAACTGCAGAAAATACAAGGACTGTCAGGAACTTGGAAAGTACAAATTCTTTTTTACTAAGCCCGTCAATAAGGTTTTGCTTTAACGTGCGGTTGCTGTATTCGTTAGACATCATGGAAACAATCACAATAGCCAGGAATAACTTCAGCATGGCGGCAATATAACTATTGAAATGCCAGATAAAAGGAAAATTGAAGATCCCCTGGTCTGCCACCCGAAAATTAATTTCCCCAATATTAAATTCAATGGAAGCGATTAGAGCTATAAATGTAATCAGGATAAAATAGGTAAGCGTAAGTACTTTTGCCGATCTGCTGTATCGTAGTTTATGAAATTCTATATTTAAGAGTCGTAACATCAGGCGTTATTTGTTTGGTTAGTTAATTGCAGGAACTGTTCTTCCAGGCTTTCTTTTCGTTTTACCAGATAGGATAAAAAGAGTCCTTTTTCAAACAAATATTTATTGATTTCTTCAGCATCTATGGGCTCTTGTAGAATTGCAGTCACACAATCTTCTTTGGTGGTAACCTTCCCAATGCCGGGATGCGTCTTAAGCAGTTCGCATAAGCGCGCAGTATCTTTGGCCTTCATTTCCAAAAATCCGTGGCTGGCATTTATACCGTCAACGGGGCCGGTATATAATTTCACACCTTTTCTAATGATGACCACGTGCGAACAAACTTTTTCCACTTCATCCAAAAGATGGGAGGCCAGTAAAATGGTGGTTCCCATGGCGGCAATTTTCCTGATGATTTCCCGAATCTGATGGATTCCCTGGGGATCTAGCCCATTGGTTGGTTCGTCTAAAATAAGGATTTCAGGATCATTAAGCAGGGCAGAGGCAATGGCCAGCCGTTGTTTCATTCCCAGCGAATAGGTCCTGAACTTGCTGTCTTTCCTGTCCTGCAATCCTACAATTTCCAGCTTTTCTTCGACCTTTGCACCAGGCACATCTTTTATTTTGCAGACGAGCTTCAGGTTTTGAGCCGCTGTCATGTAAGGGTAAAAGTTTGGATGTTCTATTATTGCCCCCACTTTTTTTAGGGCTTCGTGTGTGGATTCCTTTCCGTTAAACCATTGAAAATCCCCGCTGGTTTTATTCACAACATTCAGGACCATGCCAAGAGTTGTGGATTTTCCGCTCCCGTTTGGGCCCAGGATGCCGTAAACATTCCCTTTTTCTATGCTGAAGGACAAATTGTCTACCGCCGTAAGGGAACCGTATTTTTTGGTAAGATTGTTTATGCTGAGAATTGTTTCCAAAATCGAAGAAATGTTTTGAATATGACGAGTAAAGCGTATGTTTGTTACAATTTTAGCCTTAGAAACTGTATTTTTGGCTAAAACCGCTAGAAAATGCAGCAAAAATTAATGTCAAAAAAGAAGCCTTCCTTTCCTATAAATGAACGCTTCAACAGGTATTTGGCCAAGTATAACCGCAATACCATGATCCCGGTTTTTTATGAAGATTTGCTAAGATTTTCAGGTTCCATCGTGGTTTATGACCAGCATGATGAGGATACCTTTTGGGTGCGTTGCTATTATCCCGACCATGAAAGGACCGAAATTGATAACAGTTTAAAAAAAGTTTATACCATTTTACATTCCGACGGAAGTGATGATTCCCTGGAATTTTTGAATATAGACGCTATCGATTACTGTACCTTCGGAAATTCAAAGCCCTTCCGCGTAAAAGTGCGGAATATTCTGAATGATAGTTTTACCTATTTTTACGTAAAAAAAGCCGATGCTTCCAGGATCTACGGACTGGAATTTGAGCATTTGCTTTCCCCGCACCGAATAAACTTTTTGGTGTATAAGGACACTTTAATTGAAGAGCATATTGCGGGAATTCCCGGCGATGTTTTTATAGATGACCATCTTCCAACCTGTGATAACCGTGCCCAGACGCAAATAGCCAAGCAGTTTGTGAAATTTAATGAACGCTGCACTGTGAGGTTGCTGGGGGATATGCGCTCTTATAACTACGTGGTGATTCCCACGCATGATTTTGACCATGTGGAATACCAGATAAGGGCGATAGATTTTGACCAGCAATGTTATGAAGGAGATTTAAAGGTTTACCGGCCACAGTTTTTTAAAGAAAATTATAAAATGGTAAAACTGGTTTCAGATAAACTGCAGGAATCTTCTATTGAGCAATACCGTAAGGAAGAGAGGTCTTTGCTGGCAAAGAGGATTATCAACACCAAAAGCAGGTACAAGGAGTTGATAAGGTGTATGATTAACGATCATGTTTCTACGGGGGATAATGTAAAGAAATTGCGGCAGGACCTTTATAAATATACCACCGATATGAAGTTTAAACGTGCAAGTACCATGGGGCAAATTTTAAGAACTGCGCTGGATTTCGTGAAGCGAAATTATGAAGACGTGAATATGAAGCGGCTGTTAAGTTAGCAGCAGTGCAGCACTATGTTGAAAGAAGGAGAAAAAGAAAAGAGCAGAGAGGAGAGAGGAAAGAGAGAACT
>NZ_JAVRHQ010000042.1:0-9345 GCF_031846485.1 Autumnicola tepida | reverse complement strand
AAAAAGAGAGAAATATCTGAAGTCTGCTAGGGGTAAAAAGATTGATTATAAGTAACTTCTGAAAATGATGCGGGCCCGTCTAACAGGCTCTCGCCAGAGAGCCGGGTAGATTCATGTCCCGCTCCGGGTACTCTTCTTTCTGTTAATAATCTTTATTATTGTGCCATTCCAAAGCAAAGCCCAAATTGGATAATTGTACAGGAAAAATTCGGATCAAAGACAAACTTCAGGTTTTGCAATTTTCAGCAATCAATGATACTGAGATTAAAAATTTGGATCTCACAGTTTCGAAAACCTATGAGATCCAGGCAGTTGTTCTTAAAATAATTCCTATTCTGTTTCCAGTTCAGGAGCGCTTGCCTGTTGGGAAATTTTCCATCCTGTAGCGTACATCCATTTGGTCATTTTAGTTAACTTTTCAAGGTCAATCCTGTCAGCTTCATCTTTTGGGGTATGATAATCTGGATGCAATAAAGTTGTAAAGAATATTGCAGGGATATCTGCACGTGCATAAGGCAGGTGATCACTTCTGTAATACCAGAATTCCGGATGACTCGCGGCATCCCAACTGGTGTCTATACTAAATTTTGTGATTTCCCTGTTAGCTGCCATTGCCATATCCACCAACTCCTGGGAGTTACGATGTGGCGGGATACTTCCCAGCAAAGCTGCTGAACCGGAATCGTTCCTGCCAATCATATCGCCGTTTAGCACGGCTATAATTTTGCTTTTCTCTACAGGGGGATTTTCCACGAAGTACCGCGAGCCAAGAAGCCCCCGTTCTTCTGCACCATGCCATACAAACAAAGCACTCCGCTTACCGGGATCCTTTTTCCATGCCCTTCCGATGGCTAAAAGCGCCACGCTTACACTGGCATTATCATCTGCGCCGTTCCAAATGGAATCCCCTTCCTGGGGTACTCCTATTCCGTCATGGTCGTGATGACCGCTAAAAAGCACATATTCTTCTTTTAAACCGGCATCGGTTCCGGGAACTTTCGCCACAACATTGGCAGAAGGATAAGTAAATTCATCAATTTTAAAAGTTGCATCGATTATGGTTCCTTTCTGCTGAAGTTCTTCAGCCCAATCACTGCTTACCAGGATTACCGGCACAGTATCTGCCTGTCGCTCCCGGGAACTCCGGGGTTTAATCTCATAGGTCCCTTCTTCAAAGCCATGTCCAAAAAATCCAATTTTTGAACTTGCTGTAGAGTCTGCAACAAAAACAATAGCAGCAACATTTTGGCGTTTTAAAACTGCGCTTTGTTCCCGGATTGCCGAAAGCGCATACCTGTAGACCCACAGGCTCATCCCTTCGGCAGGCATTCTGGAGGGTGGCATAAGCTTCATGGCCACAACTTTTCCGCCAAGGCTGGCAGTGGTATCTGCCATATTTTCAATCCAGGTTACTTCTTTCTCCAGTTTAGCCTCTACAGGTGAAGTTTCCCAGGCTTCTTTCCAGAGAGAAAGTTCTTTATCATTTATCTTAACACTGCTTTCTCCGGAAACCACCCGGCGGTACAAAGGAAAGAACTGAAAGTAGGTTCCATCTGCTCCCGCAGGCTCCAAACCAGCTTCTCTTGCTTGTTGAGCAACCCATGCCGCAGCCCTAAGTTCATCTAAAGTTCCTGCCCTCCTGCCCCTCATATTATCACTGGCCAGTGCAAAAAGATCTTTTTTAAGTTCAGATTCTTTTATGGCCGAAAGTGCAGGAGGTAAAGGTTCAATGTTAGTTTGCGCGGTGAGAGTGAGGACAGAAAAACAGAAAAGAAAGCAGTAAATTTTTTTCATATAAGAAAATTTCAAAATGGTTGAGAAAATTGAAGATATGAAATTCACCGCAGATGGGTTTTCTTTTTAAGAAGTAAAATACTTGATTTCCTCTTTCAGCTCAACTAATTAATCCTTTTTTTGCTGATCCTTCTTATCTTTTTCAAACTCTTCGTAACGCTCCTCATCTTCCTTTCGCTGTTCATCACGATTGGCGTTTTTCCATTCCGGATCCTTTTTGCCGTTCTTATCCTCGAATTCCCTTCTGTCTGAATTTTCTTTATTCGTATTCATAGCCTAAAATTTTGATTAAAATTATTTCCTTATAAAGGTAACCAATAGAAAATAGCTGAAATGTTAACAGGATTTCAAAATTTTTAAAAAGAATCAGTACACTCCAATATATTTTCAGCAATTAGCATCTTCAGGTAAGGTAGCTTTTGACAACAATTATTATTTTTGTTTAATCAATTTTCAAATTTATTAAACATTTAACGCTTAAGATTAATCTTCAAAAAGGCTAATTGTTTAGATTTGTTTATCTTGTTATTCAAATTATGGAACTGGTAAAACAAAACTTCAGCATAAAGGATCTTGAGCATTTAAGCGGAATTAAAGCCCATACTATCCGAATCTGGGAAAAAAGATATAAGGTCCTCACGCCAAGCCGAACTTCTACAAATATCCGGACTTATGACAGTTCAAGCCTTCAGAAAATTCTGAACATTGCTTTTTTAAATGAAAACGGCTACAAGATTTCACGTATTTCTAAATTAAATGATGAAGAAATAAGCCGAATGGTTAAGCGAATTTCAGCCAGTTCCAGCCGGGAGAACAGGGCCATAAACGCTTTTAAACTGGCTATGATTAACTTTGATAAGCAGTTATTCCACAATACTTACGCACGGTTGCAGGAAGACAAAAGTTTTCAGGAAATTTTCCAGGAAGTTTTTCTTCCGCTTTTAAATGAAATTGGCACCCTCTGGCAAACAGATACCATTAAACCTATCCACGAACATTACATTGTGGAGCTTATAAAGCAAAAACTGTATCTCAATATAGCGGGAATTAAGAAAAAGGACGATAAAAAGCAAACCGACCATTTGTATGTGCTTTTTCTGCCGGAAAATGAGATACATGATATTGGGATTCTTTATATTAATTACTTGCTGTTGCTTAACAACAGAAGCACCATTTATCTGGGCCCTAACCTGCCTATTGAAAATCTAAACTATCTGCTCGAGAGGAGCGATAAGATCAGCTTTTTAAGCTATTTTACCATAGCTCCGAAGGACATAAAAGGTTTTGTAGAAGAATTTCAGGAGAAAGTATGTTCAAAAGAAAGTTATGAGCTTCTTGTTTTCGGGAACAGGCTAAAAGATATGGAAGAAGGTCGATATCCGGAAAATATAAAATTTCACCAATCCATTAAGGAATTTGTTCAAAACCTGTAATCTCCAATGAAAAAGAAAATTTCCATTATTGGTTCGGGTTTCGCATCGCTGGCTGCTTCCTGTTACCTGGCCAAAGCAGGAAATGAAGTCCATATTTACGAAAAAAACGCTGAAGTTGGCGGGCGGGCGCGGCAACTAAAAAAGGATGGATTTACCTTCGACATTGGCCCTACCTGGTATTGGATGCCCGATGTTTTTGAACGCTTTTTTGCTGATTTTGATAAGAAGCCAGAGGATTTCTACACCTTGCAGAAGCTGAATCCTGCTTATGAAGTTTTTTTTGAAGATGGGAAAAAGATTACTATCGGCGATACTCTGGAGAAAATTTATGCAGTATTTGAAGCTGAAGAACCAGGAAGTTCTGCCAGGTTAAAAAAGTTTATAAAAGAGGCTGAAAATAATTATGAAATTGCCATTAAGGACCTGGTATATCGTCCCGGGGTCTCTCCACTGGAATTGATAACCCCCAAAACTGCGGGAAAACTGGGACAATTTTTCAGCACTATTTCCAGGGAAGTCAGGAAGGAATTTAGCAATCCTAAACTTATACAGATCCTGGAATTTCCGGTGCTTTTCCTTGGCGCCAAACCTGGCAATACTCCTGCTTTCTACAGTTTTATGAATTATGCCGATTTTGGCCTGGGCACCTGGCATCCAAAAGGCGGGATGTATCAGGTAATTTTAGGTATAAAATCCCTGGCAGAATCACTAGAAGTAAAAATTCACACCAACGCCCCCGTTTCTGAAATTAAGGTTTCTGGAGACACTGCTAAAGCTATAATTGTTGATGGAAAAGAAATAGGATCCGATGTCATATTAAGCGGGGCAGACTATCATCATACTGAAACTTTGTTGCCGGAATATAAACGCCAGTATCCGGAAAAGTACTGGTCAAAAAAGACTTTTGCCCCTTCTTCCCTGCTTTTTTATGTTGGTTTTGATAAGAAACTGAAGAACGTTTCACACCACACGCTCTTCTTTGACACCGATTTTGGAATACACGCAGAAGCGATTTATGACCATCCTAAGTGGCCGGAAGAGCCCCTTTTTTACGCCAGCTTTCCATCTGTTACCGATGCCGGAGCTGCTCCAGAAGGTAAAGAAGCAGGGATTTTTTTGATCCCTTTGGCGCCAGACCTCGAAGACACACCGGAATTAAGGGAACGATATTTTGAAAAGATCCTGACCCGGTTTGAAAAGCTAACAAAGCAAAAGGTAAAAAATTCGGTTTTATTTAAAGAGTCGTTTTGCGTTAAAGATTTCAAAGAGCAATATAACTCCTATAAAGGCAATGCGTATGGACTGGCAAACACGCTATTACAAACGGCATTTCTAAGGCCTAAACTAAAAAGCCAAAAAGTACATCAGCTTTACTTTACCGGGCAACTTACGGTTCCCGGGCCGGGAGTTCCGCCGTCACTTATTTCTGGAAAACTTGCAGCAGAACTTATTCAGAATTCAAAATATTAGCGCTATGAAATCCCGAACAGGGCATTTAATAACAAAGCCGTTAACCGGCATAAAAAAAGTAAAAGAAATTGACCTCTTAAAGTTTTTTGTATGAAATCGATATTCGATCTCGTTTCCCACGGCTGTAGCAAAATAGTCACAAATTCCTACAGTACTTCCTTTTCTACAGCCACAAAGATGCTCGCCCCCAGCATCAGGCAGGATATTTATAATATTTATGGTTTTGTAAGGCTTGCTGATGAAATTGTGGACAGCTTTCATGATTACGATAAGGAAACACTTTTTAAGGATTTTGAAGCTGACCTGCATAAGGCAATCTCAGCTAAAATCAGCTTAAACCCTATTCTTAACGCTTTTCAGGAAACCGTACACCAATACGGGATTGAGGAGCACCTGTATAATTCGTTTATGCAAAGTATGAGGCAGGATTTACATAAATCTGATTACCTGAGCATAGAAGAATTCAAGGAATATATTTACGGCAGTGCAGATGTGGTGGGACTTATGTGTTTAAAAGTTTTTGTAAAAGGCGATAATGAGAAATATGAAGCACTTAAAGAATCTGCCATGAGCCTCGGCTCTGCATTTCAAAAGGTAAATTTTCTCCGGGACCTCAAAGCAGATTATGAAGATTTAAGCCGAAGCTATTTCCCGCATGTAAACCTCTCTCAACTGGATGAAGTCAGTAAACATAAGATAATAAGTGAGATTGAGGAGGATTTTCATAAAGGGCTGGCAGGCATTGCAAAACTTCCCGTAGAGGCAAAATTTGGTGTTTACACCGCTTATATTTATTATCGTAAACTGCTGCACAAGTTAAAAGCAGTACCTTCGCTGGAAATTAAGAACCGCCGGATAAGGGTTTCAAATTACCAGAAGGCAGGATTACTGGCAAAATCGTATATTACTTATAGATTGAATCTTATTTAAAATTAGCTGGATATGAAAACGCTGTTATGGATAGCAATTTTTCTGGGCACATTCGTGGCAATGGAAGGAATGGCGTGGCTTACCCATAAATATGTCATGCATGGTTTTCTATGGAAACTTCACAAAGACCATCACAAGAAAGACCATAGCAGCTGGTGGGAGAGAAACGACTTATTCTTTGTTTTTTATGCAATTGTAAGCATTACCTGCTTTCTTTTGTGGCAATACAATGGCTTCTGGGCGGGATTGCCCATTGGATTAGGGATCCTGGCATACGGCATCACCTATTTTACGGTACACGATATTTTTATACATCAGCGTTTTAAAATCTTCAGAAATGCGAATAATCGTTATGCTAAAGGGATAAGGCGCGCGCATAAAATGCACCATAAGCATTTGGGAAAAGACGATGGGGAATGCTTTGGGATGTTATTTGTACCTTTAAGGTATTTCAAGAAATAATAACCAGCGTTATTTAAAAATGGGGCCAGTTTATTACTATGTCATAATAGGTGGCGGTCTGGCCGGGCTGCAGTTAGCGCAAAGATTTAGCAGGGATGTATTTTTTAAAGGCAAGAAGATTGCCATTATAGACCCTTCAGACAAAGATGAAAATGATAAAACCTGGTGCTTCTGGGAAAAAGGAGCTGGACACTGGGACAATATTGTAAGCAAATCCTGGAAAAAGGCCCGCTTTTTTTCTTCTGAAGTAGTACTGGATTTAAAGCTTTCGCCTTATACTTATAAAAGAATACAATCCCTGGATTTTTATTCTGAAGTAAAAAAAGAGTTAGAGAATTCCCCGGATATCATTTTCATTAAGGATAGCATCACTGAAGTTGATACGGTAAAAATGCAGGCTGTTGGGGAAAACGGAATTTATCCTGCCACTCATTTTTTTGACAGCCGGATTCCTTCTGATTACCTGGAAGAAAAAAAGGCTACTAAAATTTTTCAGCATTTTAAAGGTTGGGAAATAGAGACCGAAAATGAGCATTTTAACCCGGAGGTTTTTACTATGATGGATTACCGGCTTAAATTCCGGGATTCCACATCGTTTATGTATGTGTTGCCGGAAACTTCAACAAAGGCCCTGCTGGAATTTACTTTTTTCACGCCTTTTCTTACTGAAGAGAAGATTTATGAGGAAATGCTGGAAAATTACATTTCTGAAATTCTTAAAATTGACAGTTTCAGCATAACTTCCACAGAAAGCGGTGTGATTCCCATGACGGATTTTCCTTTTGAAAAAAAGAACAGCAAAAAAATCACCAAAATCGGCACCGGCGGCGGCTGGGTAAAGCCCAGCACGGGTTATTCATTTAAGAATACCGGGAAGAAAACTGCAAAAATCATCAGTAACATCAAAAGCGGCTATTCGCCTGGCAAAAATCTTGTAAGCAATCGCTTCCGCAGGTATGATGCTATTTTTCTGGATGTGCTGGCGCAGCATAATGAAAAAGGTGAGGCTATTTTCACCAAATTCTATGAATCGAATTCCATAGAAATGATCTTTGGTTACCTGGATGAAGAGACTTCTTTTTCTGAAGATATAAAGATTATGTTCTCTCTTTTTGGCTTTGAATTTATAGAATCCTTCTTCAGGAAATTGTGATCAGGATTTCAGCAATTTATCAAGGGTATTTCTCATGGCCTGGCTGTTCCAGTCTGCCGAACCCACTTTTTTAATAACGATGTTTCCCTGCCTGTCTATTACATAAGTTGTAGGCAGCGTATATCCTTCTAGGGGTTTTGGATCCGGACTCAACATGCGGTAAGTTGGCAGGCTAAATCGCTTTTCCTTTAGGAAATTCCTGACCGTTTCATGCTCTTCCCCTGAAATAAAAAAGAACTTCACCTTATTATTATAATCTTCATATAGATTCTGGAAAGAAGGCATTTCCGCGATGCAGGGAGGGCACCAGGTAGCCCAGTAGTTAACCACGATCACCTCGTCCTGATATTCAGAAAAATCAATACTTTTTCCGCTGTTGTTTTCCAAAGTCCACTGGTAACCAGATAATTGTTCCCTTTTGGCTTCATCTGTAACTTCAGGGCTAAAGGCAAAGACTTTATTTGCAAAAATCTGCAAAGGTTTACGGGTCTGAGGAATAAGCAAAGCCAAAATAATTACTATAAGAATTATATTTGACCACTCATTTTTAAAAATTTTCATACAACACTAACTCGCTTTTGGACTGCAAAGAACAAAGTTAATCAATACTCTAAAGCGAAGCCAGTTTAGGTCCTTTTTTGAAAAAGCTTCCCCTGCTATTCGCGTTAATTAGACATTGCGGCTATTTTCTTATTCAGTTTAAAAACTTCTTTTTTTAGAAGTTCCAAAGCTTCTTCCAGTGCCCGTATTTTCCCCTTGGAAGCTATTTCATGATGCGGAACAAGTAAACCGGTAATTTTACCTCGTACCATCATGACTTCGCGAATCTCATTTTTGCTTATTTTAATATTCTCCACTTCCTCTTCGTTATCACTTTCCAGAAGAAGATAATCGGGATCTGGTTGCAGTTTTAACCTTTTTACTATAATTGCTTCTTCAGTAACAAGTAATATTAGCGAACCATCAAGAATTTTCTCTAATTTCTTTTGTGTCTGGCAAATTAAAATATCTCCCGGGAGTACAGTTGGGGCCATACTGTCTCCCTCTACTTCAAAAAGCTTCTGGTTTTGAGAAGGGTTGAAGCCGGGAATCCGAAACCACTCATAGGGATCCTCCCAATTTTCCATATGGTAATCCTTTAAAAAACCCGCATGGGCACTTGCTTTGATAAAAGGAACAAAACCATTGGAAAGAGACATTCTTATCAAATTTTTATCGCCTTTCAGCAAAAAATCTGTGGTAACATCATATAAGCCGCTTAGCTTAATGATATGATCTGCAACTATCCCATTTTGGGAGTTTTCTATTAAAGAATAGGCAGCTTGTGAAATAAATAGGTTTTCTGCAACGTATCTTTGGGAAAATCCGTGCTTTTTTCTTAATTCTTTTATGCGGTTACTTATCTCTTCTTTCATGATTTCTTAGTTGGTCTGTACGCGAGAAATAATTCTATAGTATCAATGCAGTAAAGGTCGCTCAATATTTAGACACGAAAAATCTTTATAATAATTAATGATAAAAACTGGTATTTGGATCAAAACTTAAGTTAAACATGAGTTAATAATTAATGGAATTTTCTAGGAAATTGGTATTTAAATAATTTTAAAAAAACAAAATAACCCCCAACGAAAAATGAAAAATGGCATCACTAATATTTTGTCACAGGATTTTACGGCTTTCTTACTCCAATCTCAACCTGCTAAAGATGTACTATACAATGGTTGATACCAGACCTGAAGAGCGAATGCTGGAAGATGTAGTTATCAAAAACCGTATTGGAATAAGGGAGTGTATAAAACAGGAATTAAATAAATGGCAGGAGAATTGCCCGGATTTTCAAAAATGGCCTCTTTACCTGCAGGAACCGCTGATAGCCGTAGAATATAACTTAAGCTTTTGGCTGCGGAAAAACAATTACGACAACTGTTATAATTGTGAACTGGCCAACGTTAATTTATATTATGATTGTCTTTACGTGTCTTCTAACTCAAAGGCTACAAATGATTTGCTCCTGGCACAAAAAGACTGTATCGAGAGATATCTTATAGCTGAAATATAGGTTAGTTATTTAAAATGGGGATTGAATAACTAAGTGCAGGAGAA
>NZ_JAVRHQ010000041.1:0-11254 GCF_031846485.1 Autumnicola tepida | reverse complement strand
TTTTGTTTCCGGCGGGTCTTGAAAATTTGTGATTAATACCCGCACTTTCACTAAATTTACCTGTTAATTTTAATACCTGGAACTTATGGCTAAAGAGAAATCGCCTTCAAAGAATTCGGTTAAAAAAGAACCGGTGAAGAGTTTAAAGGAAAAACGCGCGGCAAAGGCCGAAAAGAAAAAGAACAGAACTTAATTTAAGGGAGGCAGTAAAAGCCTCCTTTTTAATTTTAATCCATACCGCAATACCGTTGCATACTAAGTAAAAATCTGAAAGTCTGTCGAAAAAGTCATATTTTGCCCTCATATAGGCAATTTTCCTTTTCTAAGTTATAGATACTCCTGTAAGTGTTCTTTAAAATATTCAGCACTATCGGCTATACTTTTCATGGGCGTGTGTGTAAAGTTACCTCCCTGTTCGATATAATAGAATTCAAGTCCGGAATCAACTGGATCAGGAAGTATCCTGGCATAATCAATTGAACCATTACCCAGCTCGGTATAATCCCTGCTGGTTTTGTGCATATCCTTTAGGTGCCACATTACGTAACGCCCGGGCCGGTTCTTTACCAATTCCCGGGGAGTAGTTTTGGAAGAATGTACAACCCAGTACATGTCTAGCTGAAGCTTAACAAGCTCGGGATCGGTTTCTTTCAAAATTATATCAAATCCCGTTTCCCCATTATGTTCTGTAAATTCGAAACCATGATTGTGATATGCGAATCCAAGTCCCGCAGCCGTCACCTGTTCACCAATAAGGTTTAATTTTTGACTCATGATTTTAAAATTGTCCATCGTCCGTTGTTCAGGAGCAATCCAGGGCCAGGTGATATATTTCATATCCAGGTCATAAGCCCCTTTAATGCATTGCTCTGTAAACTTTCTTAAATCATCCTGGGATTTATGAAGGTATGATGAAAATCCAAAATGCCCGCTTGAGGCCGTAATTTGCAGTTCTTCAAGTATTTGTTTAAAATTTGATGGTTTAAGCCCATAAAAAGTTCCTTTTTCACTGTTAAAACCAAAGGTTTCAAAATCTTCATATCCCATACTTTTTGCAGCTTTCAGAGTAGCTACAGCGTCTTTGTTCATGTTGTCGTTCACCGTATATAACTGCAGCCCCATTTTATATCTCGTCTTTGTCATGGAATAAGCTGTTAGGGGCAAGAGTGTGGATGCTCCCAAAATGCCCATGGTTTCAATAAAAACTTTTCGATTCATAATTTCGGTTTAAAGGAGTCGGTTTAAATTCAAATTAATTGAGTGAATATGTAATTTTAGCTTTCTGCCAACAAGCTATATTGTCTTTTTGCATAATTTTAAGCGAAAATTTCAGGTTTCCATCATGAAAAAAATCCTTGCCTTTTCAGGCTCTAACAGCAGCACTTCCATAAACCATCAGCTTTTAACCCATGTTTCTGCCAGGATTACAGGGCATGAAATAAAGATAATAAAACTTATTGACTATCAGTTTCCTATGTACAGTGCAGATCATGAAAAGGAAAAAGGAATCCCTTTAAATGTTCGCATCATGAAAAACCTGATAGCCGAAAGTGACGCACTGGTAATTGCGGTAAATGAACACAACGGCATGGTTTCCGCCTTTTTCAAGAATTTCCTGGACTGGATGTCCCGGGCAGAAAGAAATTTCCTGAAGGACAAGAAGATCCTTTTAATAAGTACTTCGCCCGGTATTCGCGGCGCTGCTTCTTCACTGGAATATGTGAAGAACATTCTCCCGCGATTCGGCGGGCAGGTAATAGAAAGCTTCAGCTTTCCTTCGTTTAAAGACAATTTTAAGGAGAATAAAGTGCTAAACGAGGTGCTGGATATGGGAATTGAAGATGTCTTGACTACCTTTGCGCACCAAATTGAAAGTTAAAAGTGCGCACCTCCAAATCTTACAAATTAGAGAACCCTATAAAGTTTAAAGAGCAGTTATTCCAGTGGAGCCGGCAGGCTTTTGAAGTTGCCTGGCTGGACAGCAATAAGGATTATGCCGAAAACAGTGATTTTGATGCCCTGCTTGCCATAAACGCATTTACCGCTGTTAAAACCGATGCTTACCAGGCCTTCGATAAATTGCAGGAATATCAGGAAACTACGAAAGACTGGATTTTTGGCTATCTCTCGTATGATCTTAAAAACGAGGTTGAGCAGTTAACTTCCCGAAATTTCGACGGACTTTCTTTTCCCGAGCTTTACTTTTTTCAGCCTCAAAAAATTATTATTCTGAAAAATGATCTTGCCGAATTCCATTATCTGCGAATGATTGATGATGAAATGGATGCCGATTTCCAGGAAATCCTTTCTTTGGAGGAAAGAGGAGAGGGCATAGAGGAGAGAGAAGAGAAAACAGGAAAAAGAGCAGATATTAAACCGAGAATTTCAAAAGAAAGTTATCTGCAGAAGGTTGAAAATATGCTTGCTCATATTCAGCGCGGGGATATTTACGAGGCCAACTTTTGCCAGGAATTCTATGCTGAAAACCGCAAAATTAAACCTGAGGCTGTTTTTGCTGAACTTAACAGGATTTCAGCTCCGCCCTTCGCCACTTTTTTAAAACTCGAGCAGTACAGCCTTATGTGCGCTTCCCCGGAGCGATATTTGAAGAAATCTGGCAGCAAAATCTTATCTCAGCCCATTAAAGGAACGGCAGGGCGGTCCCAGAATAAAGCAGAAGACCAACAGATTGCCGAAAAATTGCAGGCCGACCCGAAAGAGGTCTCCGAAAACGTGATGATTGTGGACCTGGTGCGTAACGATTTGTCCAAAATTGCCAAAAAAGGCAGTGTACAGGTGGAAGAACTTTGTAAGGTTTATAGTTTCAGGCAGGTGCACCAGCTCATTTCCACCATTTCGGCAACGCTGGAAGAGGGAATTCCCGCGGTGGAAGCCTTACGGGCCACATTTCCAATGGGAAGCATGACCGGCGCCCCAAAAATTTCGGCCATGAAAATTATTGAAGAACTTGAAGAAACCAGGCGCGGTTTATACAGCGGTGCGGTGGGTTATTTTACCCCCGCAGGTGATTTTGATTTTAATGTGGTAATTAGAAGTATTCTCTATAATGCTGAAAAACAATACGCCTCATTCTCGGTTGGCGGCGCGATAACCGCCCAGTCCATTCCCGAAAATGAATATGAAGAATGCCTGCTTAAGGCAAAAGCCATGCGGGAAGCTTTAGCGCAATAATTCCAGGAATTCTTATTGTTCTTTCTGCGGCAGCAGCAAAAAAGTCATTCCTTTCGGGGAAGATTAGGAGGCGGCTTTTGTATCTTTGAAAATATGGAGAAAGCTTTTCGAAATTTGATAAAATCCCGCTTTCCATTTTTACCCGGTAAAAAATTGCTGTTGGCGGTAAGTGGGGGAGTAGACAGCGTGGTGCTGGCGTATCTTTGCAGAAACGCAAAGCTTGGTTTTTCCATAGCCCACTGCAATTTTAACCTGCGCGGGGAAGAAAGCGATGCCGATGAGGATTTTGTGATAGATCTTGCCGATGAGCTGGAAGCAGAGGTTTTTACCCAGAATTTTGATACCGAAACTTTTGCTGAAGAAGCCGGCATTTCCATCCAGATGGCCGCAAGGGAACTCCGCTATAACTGGTTTGAAGAACTTTCCCAAACTCTTAATTTCGATTATGTGCTGCTGGCCCATCATGCCAATGATGATTTAGAGACTTTTTTGATAAACCTGGTTAGGGGGACGGGGCTGGAAGGCCTAAGCGGTATTAATGCTGAAAAAGACACGATTCTAAGGCCGCTGCTCGATTTTTCAAGAAAGGAAATTGAAGCCTATGCCAGGCAAAATAATATAAAATGGAGGGAAGACAGCAGCAACGCTTCCACCAAATACCTTCGGAATAAAATTCGGCATAAAATCGTGCCGGTGCTGGAAGAGCTTAATCCGCAGTTACTGCAAAGCTTCAAGCAAACGCAGTCTTACCTGAAAGAGAGTGAAGCGCTGGTAGAAGATTATATGAGCCTTATTTACCCCAAAGCAATCCAGAAAAGCCAGTACGGCTACGAACTGGACATAAACTTTCTTAAAAAAATACCCAATACCCGGGCTGTTTTATACCAGCTGCTCAAAACCTTTGGCTTTACCGAATGGAACGACGTTTATAACCTGCTGGACGCCCAGCCCGGGAAAATGGTTTTTTCAGAAGAATACCGGCTTGTAAAAGACAGGGAGAAGTTGTTGCTTACTGAAATTAACTATCCTGAAGATAAGATTTACCATATTGCCGAAGGGGAGGAGCTGGTAATGTTGCCGGTGGGAAAACTGGCTTTTGCTGAGGTAGATAAAATTGAAAAAAAAGAGGACTTTTCAAGGATATTTGTAGATGCCGATAAACTGCAGTTTCCGCTCATCATCAGGAAATGGCAAACCGGCGACTTTTTCTATCCTTTCGGGATGAAGGGCAGGAAAAAAATAAGCGATTTCTTCAAAGACAAAAAAATGTCCCTTCCCGAAAAAGAAAACACCTGGCTCTTGTGTTCTGCAGAAGATATTGTGTGGGTGGTGAACCACCGGGCCGATGAGCGATTTAAAGTAACTTCAGCAACAGGTAAAATCCTTAAAATAAGCTGTTCTTTTTGAAAGTCCTTCTTAGTGAAGAATAAAGGGGAAGAGGGAGCTCAAAACCTACCAACTTCAGCCTAAAGCCTAAAATTCTTTTAAGGTTATTGCGGTTATTTCTATCTTTAGCAGCTTTAAAATAAACCACAATGAAATCATTCCGAATTTTTCTGCTGCTCAACATCTTCATTTTTGTTGGGGCACAGGCTTTTGCACAGCTTCAGCAAGATTATCAAGTTTCTGAACATTACAATAAAATGGAGGCCGATATCCCCATGAGGGACGGCACAAAGCTGCACACCACCATTTATTCGCCAAAAGATACCTCTCAAAAATACCCAATTTTGATGCAAAGGACTCCGTACAGCTCACGGCCGTATGGAGAAGGGCAGTTCAGGTCTAAAATTGGCCCTAACGAATACCTCATGCAACAGGGGAACATTATTGTTTACCAGGACGTTCGCGGCAGATGGATGAGTGAAGGCAAGTATGACAATATGCGGCCTTTTCTTCCGAATAAAAAAGGAAAAGAGTTTGACGAGGCCAGCGATACCTACGATACCATAGAATGGCTGGTAAACAATGTTGAAAACAATAACGGCAGGGTAGGCACCTGGGGGATTTCCTATCCCGGTTTCTATGCCACTTACTCCCTGCTAAGTGAACACCCCGCCTTAAAGGCGGTTTCGCCACAGGCGAGCATAAGCGACTTCTTTTTTGACGATTTTCACCATAATGGTGCATATTTACTAAGTTACTGGAGGGCTACCGCGCTCTTTGGATATCAAAAGGAAGGGCCTACAGCAGAAGCCTGGTATAATTTACCCGGGTTGGGAACACAGGACCAGTACCAGTTTTTTCTTGATGCCGGGCCTTTGAGCAATCTGGATGAATATTATAAAGAAAATAACGAGTTCTGGCAGCAGCTAAAGGAACATCCTAATTATGATGAATTCTGGCAGTCCCGGGGGATTGTTCAGTACATGAAAGATATTAAACCGGCTGTAATGATAGTGGGAGGCCTTTTTGATGCCGAAGACCTTTACGGGCCATTCCATATTTACAAAAGCATAGAAAAAAACAGCGATAATTATAACAGCCTGGTATATGGCCCCTGGAGCCACGGCGACTGGGCAAGGGCTGAAGAAAGGCAGACCGTTGGGAATATCTATTTTGGGGATAATATTTCCCAGCAGTTCCAGGAGAATTATGAAACGGTTTTCTTTAATCATTTTCTGAAAGGGGAGGCCAGCGGTACCACGGGACTGGCCGAAGCCCACATGTACGATACCGGAGAAAGGCTTTGGAACGATTACAACCAATGGCCGCCAGAAAATACTGAAGAAAAACTTTTTTATCTGGGAGATAACCAGAAACTCACTGATGGTCCCACAGATACCCGGCAGGAATTTGTGAGCGATCCCAATAAGCCTGTTTCTTACAATAACGAGATCAAGACCGTTTTTACCCCGCGTGAATATATGACCGGGGACCAGCGTTTTGCGGCAAGAAGGCCAGACGTGCTGGTTTTTGAAACCGAGGTGCTGGAAGAAGACCTTAAAATGGCCGGCCCCATAAAGGCGATGCTGCAGGTGGCCACCACAGGAACCGCGGCCGACTGGGTGGTGAAAGTGATAGATGTTTTTCCTCCCGATGCCGAAGATTATGAAGAAACCCCTGCACACCTTAAAATGAGCAATTACCATATGATGGTGCGTAGCGAAGTGATGCGGGGCAGGTTTAGAAACAGTTTCGAGAATCCCGAAGCTTTTGAACCCAATAAAAAAACCGCGGTAAATATTGAGTTGCAGGACGTAAACCATACTTTTAAAAAAGGCCATAAATTGCAAATCCAGGTGCAGAGCACGTGGTTCCCGTTAATAGATATTAACCCGCAAACATACGTGCCCAATATTTTTGAGGCGGAAGAAGAAGATTTTCAAAAACAGACGCACACTGTTTATGGAGATTCCGCTATTCGGTTTTCTGTACTAAGGGAATAAGCCTTAAGTTAGCCAGTAATTAATAATTATTAACCGGTACAGGTAAAAGTACCCTGGTCTGCCAAAATGTATTCAGATGAAAAAGATTTGCGTTTTTCCATTGCTGGTTTTGTTGCTCCTTGGTTCCTGCAAGGAAGAAAAAAAAGTGCTTACCGATGCCGAGATGGAAGCTAACTCCAAAAGCCTGAACGCTTATTTTGAAGAACAGTTCCAGCAGGAGGTTAAGGAATCTCCCATGTTGCAAACCCGGCTGGGCATTAAAGCCGATTACGGGAAATGGGACGATTTTTCTTCTGAAAAATATGCAGAAGATCTTGAGCAGGCAAAAGAACGGTTAAAGTATTTAAAGGAAGTTGACCCGGAAAGCTTAAATGAAAAAACACGGTTAAGCTATAAATTATACAGGCAGCAGCAGGAAAATGCCATTGAAGATTACGAATATCGTTTTTACGATTATCCGGTGAACCAGATGTTTGGTTACCATTCACAGCTGCCTGCTTTTCTTATAAACATGCACAGCATAGATTCAGTTAGCGATGCCGAGGGCTATATTTCGCGGCTTGAAGCTTTTCCCGAAGTTTTTGAGGAGATAATAGAAAACCTGAAGATTAGGGAACAAAACGGGGTTATCCCGCCAAAATTCGTTTTTGATAAGGTGCTGGACGATTCCCGGAACATCATTAAAGGCAAACCTTTTATGAAATCTGTGGAAGTAAGCACCCTGCTGGAAGATTTTAAAACCAAGTTAGAAGCTCTGGAGCTTTCCGAAGAAAAAAAACAGGAGCTCACAGCCCAAGCTGGACAGGCCCTGGTGCAAAACGTAAAGCCGGCCTACGATAATCTGATCGCTTTCCTGGAAAACCAGCAGCAAAGGGCTACCGGCGAAGCGGGAGTATGGAAATTTCCAAAAGGGGATGCCTTTTACAATAATCGCCTTCAGAGGATCACTACCACCGCTCTTACTGCAGAAGAAATTCATGAGATTGGCCTTAATGAAGTTGCCCGCATCCACAGGGAAATGGAAGAAATTATGAAGAAGGTAGACTTTGAGGGTTCGCTGCAGGATTTCTTCGAATTTATGCGTACAGACGAGCAGTTTTATTATGAAGATTCTGAAGAAGGCCGGAAAAAATACCTGACAGATGCCAAACAGATCATAGACCGGATGAGGCAAAAACTCCCTGATTTGTTCAATACCCTGCCTGAAGCAGAGATAGTGGTAAAGGCGGTAGAGCCTTTCCGGGAAAAAAGCGCGGGAAAAGCATTTTACCAGCAGCCGGCCATAGACGGTTCGAGACCTGGTACTTTTTATGCCAATTTATATGATATGAGTGCCATGCCAACTTACCAGCTGGAGGCACTGGCCTATCACGAGGGCATTCCGGGGCACCATATGCAGATTGCCATTGCCCAGGAGCTGGATGAGGTGCCCGATTTCAGAAAACACAGTTTTTACACCGCTTATGTGGAAGGCTGGGGGTTATACAGCGAGTTGCTTCCAAAAGAAATAGGATTTTACAAAGATCCTTATGCCGATTTTGGAAGGCTGGCCATGGAACTCTGGAGGGCATGCAGGTTAGTGGTAGATACAGGAATCCATTCCAAAAAGTGGACCCGTGAGGAAGGAATTTCCTACTATAAACAAAATACCCCCAATGCCGAGAGCGATGCCGTTAAAATGGTGGAGCGGCATATTGTAATGCCCGGCCAGGCTACCGCCTATAAAATAGGAATGAACAAAATCCTCGAGTTAAGGCAGACAGCGGAAGCAGAATTGGGAGAAAATTTTGATTTGGGTGAATTTCATGATGTAGTTTTGCTGGACGGAGCAATTCCGTTAAACGTCCTCGAGGATAATGTTGGGGAATGGATTGAATCGAAAAAGTAAATCGAAGCCATTGGATAAAGTACACAAAACAGACCTGAAGCTTATCAGCCTTAAAAACGCCAATAAAACAGAGGTGAAAATTCTCAATTTTGGCGCAGCGCTTTTTAGTCTCAAAATGTTCGCCGCTTCAGGAAAAAAAGTAAATGTAATTGTTGCTCCCAGGTCACCGGAAGATTTTCTCACTGCCCGGTATAAAAGCCATAACAAGTGTTTTGGCGCTTCCATTGGCCGTTATGCCGGCCGCATTTCAGGTGGGAACTTCAGCCTGGATGGGGAGGAGTATACGCTTTATCAAACAGAAGGAGTGCATTTACATGGGGGCGATAATGGCTTTCAGTATAAATTATGGGAAGTTGAAGAGGAAACCGAAGGAAGCGATCCCTCGGTTACCTTATCTTATTTTAGCAGGGATGGGGAGGAAGGTTATCCCGGAAACCTGAAGGTTTCTGTAACCTACACGCTTTCTGAAGAAGATGAGCTTAAAATTCTATATACCGCTGAAACCGATAAGAAAACAGTGGTAAACCTTACAAATCACACCTATTTCAACCTTAATGGTGAAGGCAGTGTAAGCGACCATTTTCTCTGCATAAATGCTGATAAAATACTGGAAGTTGATGAAAAGCAGCTGCCTACGGGGAACCTGGTGAACCTGAGGGAAAATTACAAGAACTTCGAAGACAATAAGCTAATCGGGAACCGCCTGCTGGACGATACTTTTGTGCTGAACAGTGATGACCAGGAAGTTTCGGCCAGGCTGTTTGCACCGTTAACCGGGATTAAGCTGGAAATGAGAACCAATCAGCGTGCGGTTGTGGCTTATGCCCCCGAAGAGCTGCCGATGGATCTTGAATATCAAACCCGTATTTCTCCAGAATATCCGTCACTTTGCCTGGAAGGGCAAAATTTCCCTGATGCGCCAAACTTCAGAAATTTCCCTTCCAGCGTGCTGGAGCCGGGAGAAAAATACCAGAACCACCTCTCTTTTAAGTTTTCCGTAAAAAGATAAAATAAATTTATTTTAAACGTAAAATTTACGTTTTTTAATTTTAAAGTTTATATTTAACAAAAATTTTACAAGTACATGGAATTTGAATTACTCGACCAGATTGTTTTTGCAGCTTATGCGTTAATGATTATTGGCATAGGCTGGTGGGTTTCCCGCGGAAAGGGAGAAACCTCAGAAGACTACTTCCTTGCCAGTAAATCCCTGCCGTGGTGGGCAATTGGGGCATCGCTTATTGCCGCAAACATTTCAGCCGAGCAGTTTATTGGGATGTCCGGCTCGGGTTTTGCCATTGGCCTTGCCATCGCTTCATACGAATGGATGGCAGCCATAACACTACTGGTAGTTGGGAAGTTCTTCCTTCCAATTTTTATAGAAAAGAAACTCTACACCATTCCCGAATTTGTAGAGGTGCGCTACAGCAAAAACCTTAAAACCATACTTGCCGTTTTCTGGCTCTGCCTTTTTGTTTTTGTAAACCTTACCTCTGTGCTTTACCTGGGGGCTACGGCACTGGATACGATTATTGGTACAGGAGATGGTTCCATCTTTATGGAATCCATAATCGGGCTGGCCCTTTTCGCGGCGGCATATTCCCTCTATGGCGGCCTCTCGGCCGTAGCCTGGACAGATGTGGTACAGGTAGTGCTTTTAATTGTAGGAGGCCTTATCACAACTTTTATTTCCCTGTCCCATGTTTCTGAAACCGGTGGGATTATAGACGGGATGGCAACTGTTTATGAACAGGTTCCAGAAAAGTTCTCCATGATTCTTGATAAAGGAGAAATTATAACTCCAAACGGGAAAGATGCCTGGTGGGATTTGCCCGGCCTTGCCGTTCTTATTGGCGGGATGTGGGTTGCCAACCTTTATTACTGGGGCTTTAATCAGTATATTATCCAGCGAACGCTGGCGGCAAAGAGTTTACAGGAATCTCAAAAAGGTATTGTACTTGCAGGCTTCCTTAAACTGTTAATCCCCTTAATCGTTGTGATCCCTGGGATTATAGCTTTCGTAATCAATACCGATGCCAGTGGCGAAATTGTACGAGGGGTAACCGATGCCTCCTTCTTCAGTGGAACGGGAACGGTTATAAACGATAATGCTTCCCCGTGGCTAATTAAAGAATTTGTTCCGGTAGGATTAAAAGGCCTGGTGGTAGCAGCACTTGCAGCGGCAATCGTATCTTCTGTGGCTTCCATGCTTAATTCTACCGCCACTATCTTCACGATGGATATCTATAAGCCCTTTTTTCAGAAGAACAAATCGGAGAAAGGTCTGGTTACTGTAGGAAGGATTTCTGCCAGCCTGGCTCTAATTGTGGCTATTATCCTTGCGCCGCAGCTAAAAAGTCTTGGGCAGGTGTTCCAGTATATCCAGGAATATACAGGGGTAGTGAGCCCCGGGATCTTAGCGGTGTTTATGCTTGGCCTTTTCTGGAGAAAAACCACCAATAAAGCCGCTATTCTGGGAGTTTTGATCTCTATTCCCATCGCGCTTTACTTTAAGGTAGGGCCTAACGGCTGGATAGATTCCCCATTGTTTATCACCTGGCCTTTTATGCACCAGATGATGGCTACCTGGATTCTTACCATGCTGGTAATGGTAATTATAAGTTATGCTGAAGCAAAAGGCAGGGATCATGAAAAATCTATTGTTTTTTCAAAGAACCTGTTCAAGACGGGCCCGGTATTTAATATTTGCAGTTTTGCGATACTGCTTATTGTGGCCATGCTTTATGCCTTGTTCTGGTAAAAAAAGATATTATCAAATAAAAAA
>NZ_JAVRHQ010000040.1:0-12458 GCF_031846485.1 Autumnicola tepida | reverse complement strand
CTCCAAAAGCGAGTGCAAATATACAACGCTTTTTTCTTTCCCCGCAACTATTTTTTAAAGAAATTTTTAAACCTCTTTTTCTAAGTTTTCCTGCGCATTCTCCTACTCTCAATGAACTTCCCGGCCCCAAAACCCCCAAAGGGGAATGACGCCATTGTTGCCTTAGCCTTTTGCTTAAGCGGCTGCAAATATACACCCGTTTTTTAATTACACAAGACGATTTATAAGATAAAATATAAAAAATTATTTTCCGATTATCAAAAACCTGAAAATCAGAGGTTCTAAATTTTTATTTTTTTGGTGAAATTCTTATAAACAGAAAAGAATCTGTCTCTCAATTTTTTTACAACCTTCCCAAGGTAAACAAAAGAATTTTATTTCAGAAATAATTTCTAAAAAATCAGCTGTTTTTCTTCCCGTCGCTCCACTTATCAGTGAGCTCTATATATTTAAAATCCAACGCGGTGGCCTGTGGCTCCAATATATTGGACTGGAAAGACCGCTGCAAAATGTCTTCAATTAAATAATCTTCCTGATTGGATTCCGGGTGGTATTCTTCCTTTAGGGAAATTTCGAATAAGCTGGCCGTAGTATTGTACCAAAAAGCCCGCCAGCCGCTCTTCAGGTTCTTAATAAGATTAAAAGCGGTGGTTCCCGTTTGCCTATGGATTAGTTTTACTAAAATCTGGCCTTCCGTATGGGTTAACTTCTTCAGCTCTTCAGAAAACTGGTCTTCGATATAATCCTGGACAATTTTAGTATATCTTTTTCGGGCGCGTTTGGATTCGATTTCCTCTAAACGACTATTTAGCTCCACAAGCCTTTCAGAAGCCAGTTTTGCATAAGGATATACTTTTCTGGTTTTTCTCCTTAATATAAGGTAACGCCTTCTTTCAGCATTATCTTTAAATTTCAACTTTTTCAGCAAAACCACTTCATCAAGGTCTATGCTCATACGAGGCACCGTGTCTCCTTCAATAATCATATAAGTTGGCTGGACGGAATCATTTTCAACCTGCTGCTGAGCGTTAGATGGCGCAATCGCGAAAAACACTAATATGAATAGAAAATATCTCACTCTTTAAAGGTAAAATTTCACAAGGCTTTCTGCTAAAACCATTCCAAAATTAATCAATCTACAATTGCAAAGCGCTTTATTCTTATTAAATTCGTGGAAATTTAATTTTTATGAAATCTGAAAAAATACTGGATAAAGAATCGCTCGATTTTCTTGAAAAATATTTAAATAATGCCGCTCCCACGGGATATGAATCTGAAGGGCAGCGCATCTGGATGAATTACCTGGAGCCTTATGTAGATGAATTTATTACCGACACGTATGGAACTGCTGTTGGGGTAATAAATCCTGAAGCCGAATTTAAGGTGGTAATTGAAGGGCATGCCGATGAAATTTCGTGGTACGTTAATTATATTACCGACGATGGGCTGATTTATGTAATTAGGAATGGTGGAAGTGATCATCAAATCGCTGCTTCCAAAAGAGTAAATATCCACACCAAAAATGGAATCGTAAAAGGAGTTTTTGGCTGGCCCGCCATTCACACCCGCGACAAGGAAAAAGAACAGTCGCCTAAAATGGACAATATCTGCATAGATGTTGGTTGTTCAACAAAGGAAGAAGTGGAAAAACTGGGAGTACATGTGGGTTGTGTAATTACCTATCCTGACGAATTTTTTGTGCTTAATGAAGATAAATTTGTTTGCCGCGCCCTCGATAACCGTATTGGCGGGTTTATGGTAGCGCAGGTTGCACGCCTTCTGAAAGAGAACAAGAAGAAATTGCCTTTTGGTTTGTATGTCACCAATAGTGTACAGGAAGAAATTGGACTTCGTGGCGCTGAAATGATTACCCAAAGAATCAAACCCAATGTGGCTATTGTTACCGATGTTACACACGATACCACTACCCCTATGATCGAAAAGAAAACCAACGGACTCACAAAAATCGGGGACGGGCCGGTAATATCTTACGCGCCGGCTGTTCAGAATAAATTAAGGGAGCTATTAATAGAAACCGCCGAAGAAAAAAGCATTCCTTTCCAGAGAATGGCCAATTCCCGTTTTACAGGAACAGATACCGATGCTTTTGCCTACAGCAATGGCGGGGTGGCCTCTGCCCTTATCTCACTGCCTTTGCGGTACATGCATACCACGGTGGAAATGGTCCACAAAAACGATGTTGAAGGTGTTATTAATTTAATTTATGAAAGCGTGTTGAAGATAAAAGAAGGAGAAACCTTCAGTTATTTTGAATAAACCATAAACTATTCTTCTGAAAATTACCAGGCTCCTTTCCGTATTAATGGAAGGGAGTTTTTGTTTTTATTAATTCAACTTTCACAATATTTTATCAGCGGCCGCACGGTTTTCAGTTTATATTGTATAAAAAACCAAATGACGCTTTCTCCTGAAGAAGTAGATACCCTGATAAAAAATCCCATTGAAGCCATGAAAATGGCTAATTTAAAGTACGTGGCAGAACATCACCTTTCTATTAAAAGAAAAAAGGTGGGTCGGGGATTTGCCTATTATATGAAGGAAGAAAAAATTTCAGATAAAGAAACTCTCGAGAGATTAAAAAAACTGGTGATTCCACCAGCATGGACAAATGTGAGAATTACCCATTTAGAGAATGGACATCTGCAGGTGGTGGGCCGGGATGATAAACAGCGGAAACAATATATCTATCACCCACTTTGGTCAAAAATCAGGAACCAGACCAAGTTTTTTAAAATGGCTGCTTTTGGCAGGAAACTTCCCAAAATAAGAAAACAGATTGATGAAGATCTTGACCTGCCAGAAATGTCCAGGCGTAAAATTCTGGCACTCATCATAAGGCTTATGGAAGAAACGCATATAAGAATTGGCAATGATTATTATGCTAAAAATAACAAAACCTACGGCCTTTCCACGTTTCGTACCCGGCATGTGAAAACCTATAAACATGAAGTAAAGTTTGAATTTGTAGGAAAAAAAGGCAAAGAACACTCCATCAGCGTAAAAGATAAGCAACTCATAAAGTTGATAAACCAGTGTGAAGAAATTCCAGGCTGGGAACTTTTCAAGTTTTATGATGAAAACGGACACAAACAAGCCATTGACAGCGGGATGATAAATGATTATATCCACGAGCTAAGCGGCGACATGTTCTCAGCAAAAGACTTCAGAACATGGTCTGCCACCAAAATCTTTTTTGAAACTTTAAAAGAAATAGGCTACGCGCCTGAAGAAAAAGAAAACAAGAAAAATATTATCACTGCTTACGATGCGGCGGCTTCGGGCCTTGGCAACACCCGTTCTGTTTGCAGGAGTTATTACGTACATCCAAAAATAGTGGAAGATTACGAATCTGGTAATATTGTTCCCTACTTCAAAAAAGTAAAAGAAGACGATCAAAAGAATTACACCAGCCTTTCTAGTACCGAAAAAGTAATTCTTAAGATGATCGAAGATTATGAAATTGAAATTTAGAAAGCACCTTCCTTCACTTTCGATTTTATCATTTATATATTCTTCAAAGCTTTTTCAATAAATTAGCTTCATGAAGAACACCATTGCAGCAAGAATAGCAGATTTTTTAAAAGATTTCCCTCCTTTTTCCCTTATCGATGAAATTCAGCTATTGAATATTTCAAAGGAAGTCAGGGTAGTTTACTTTGAAAAAAACAAATCCGTTTTCAGCAAGGGCGAAAAGGGGCATGAGCAGTTTTATATTGTTAATAAAGGAGCGGTAGACCTCCAGCGTGTAAAAGAAAACGGAGAAAGCGAAACCATAGACAAATGTGATGAAGGGGATATTTTTGGGCTGAGGCCGCTTTTTGCCAAAGAAAATTACCTCATTAATGCAGAAACTGAAGAGGAAACTATTCTTTATGCTGTTCCTATTTCTGTTTTTAAGCCTATTGCTGAAGCTAATATTAAGGTTGGGAATTTTTTACTGGAGAGTTTCGCTTCCAATACAAGAAATCCTTATTCCACAGAACATAAAGGTAAACTGATTTCAGACACTCCTGAAGAATTGCAGGCAGATAATATGTTTGAACTGCAGTCTGTTCCTGTAGTGAAAAAAATAATTACCACAGGCCCGGGAACCACCATCAGGAATGCGGCTGAACTAATGAGTAAAAAAAGAATTGGTTCAATAGTCATAGTAAAAGATGAATTGCCGCTGGGAATTGTGACCGATGTGGATTTTAGAAAAACGGTGGCCACCGGTAAACTAGGCATAGACACTCCAGTTGAAGAAATTATGACCTCCCCGGTTATTTGCTACTCGAAACAGCTTACCATCGCCCAGGCGCAGCTTACCATGATGAAGCATAACATCAACCATATTTGTATCACAAAAGACGGTACGCCAAATACGAAAGTTAAAGGTATTGTTTCTGAACATGATATTATGGTTTCCCAGGGCAACAATCCTTCTGTACTTATGAAGGCGATTAACCGGGCCGGCAGCACAAAAAAATTGAAAAAAATACGAAACAAAATAATGCTCCTGCTCAAGGGATACCTGAATCAAAACATACCTCTTACGCACATTTCCAAAATTATTTTTGAATTAAATGATGCCACAATAAAACGTATTATAACCCGCTGTATTCAGAAAATGAATACTCCTCCCCCGGTGCAATTTGCGTGGCTTTCCCTTGGAAGCCAGGGCAGGAAAGAACAGTTATTGCATACAGACCAGGATAATGCGCTTATTTTTGATGATGTTCCTGAAGATAAACTTGAAGATACGCGGGAATATTTTCTTCAACTCGCAAAAAAGGTCACAAAAAGGCTTGGAATTATTGGTTATGAATTTTGCCCTGCTGAGATGATGGCCAGAAATCCAAAATATTGCCTGAGTTATTCTGAATGGAAAGCAAAGTTTTCCGATTGGATTGTAGAACCAGGAGCAGATGAAATATTGCTATGTTCGATTTTTTTTGATTATGATATTTCATACGGCGATGTAAGGCTTTCCAACGGGCTGGCAGATCATATTTATCAGGAAATAGCAGATTATAAAAAATTCCTGAACATTTTGGCGTCAAGCGCGCTTAGAAATCCTACCCCACTGGGTTTTTTCCGGCAGTTCCTGGTAGAGCGGGATGGTGAAAACAGGGATTTCTTTAACATTAAGAAAAGAGCCATTACCCCACTTACAGACGCCGGGAGGGTATTAAGTCTTTCATACAATGTGAAAAATATTAGTAATACTGCTGAACGTTTTGAGAAATTAGCCCAGTTGGAACCACAAAATAAGGAGCTGTATCTAAACTGCTCCTATTCTTCAAAAGCATTGCTAAAATTCAGGACCAGGCATGGGATTAAAAATAAAGACAGCGGCAGATTTATAAACCTGGGAGACCTAACCAAAGAAGAAAAAATAAAGCTGAAAAGATGTTTTAAGAGCATAAAAGAAGTACAGGATCTTATTAAAATCAAATTTGAAATCTCCCCGTATTTATGATTTTTGATTGGCTTAAGAAGAGGAAAGAAGATCCTGAAAATTCACCTGAGTTCTGGAAGGCGTATTTAAAAAATTTTGAAGAAAAATTACCTGAAGAAATTTCAGACGTACGCTTTGTGGTGCTGGATACTGAAACTACCGGCTTTAGTTATGACAATGACCGAATGTTGTGCATTGGTGCCGTGAGTGTATGCAATAATAAAATTGATATGGGCGATAATTTTGAAGTCTATATCAAGCAGGAAAGGTTTGACCCGGAAAGTGTAAAGATTCATGGAATAATCAGAAATGAAAAAATCTCAACCTTAACCGAAGAAGAAGCTGTTAAGCAATTTTTGAAATATATCGAAAATTCCATATTGGTCGCCCATCACGCCAGTTTTGACATTACCATGATCAACAGGGCATTGAAACGTCTTGAAGTGCCAAAACTAAAAAACAAGGTACTGGATACGGAAGTGCTTTACCGCCGTACAAAAATCCTGTCGAACCTGATAGACAGGAACAAAAGGTATTCCCTGGATGATATTGCCGAGGCCTATACCATTGATGTGACTGACAGGCACACAGCAGCGGGTGATGCTTTTATAACCGCCATTGCTTTCCTAAAAATCCTTGGCCGTCTAAAACAAAAGGAAAAATTAACTCCTGCCGGTCTTGTTAAAATTAAGTAAGCATAAAAACACGCTGCAATTTGCGAAAACTATTTATTCTAAAGTTAAGATGCAGTAGATTCGTAATATTTCAACATTTCAATAACGTCTTTAACATCTTTAATTTTATGGCTTTTAAAATATTCCTCCATTGCCGAAGAGGTGAAGAACTTTTTGAGATCCTTTTCTTTTAGCCTTGTTTCCCGGTAGAAGTTATTATCTAATGCAATATAATACACCATTTCTACATCAATATCTGTAGGCCTGTCTTTATCATAACCGGTTTTAGCCTTCTGGGCAGGAATGATATCTAATTTTGGAACGCCAATAAAGTCAGATTTTTCACCTTTGTAGTAACGGGCAAAAAAAGATTCCTTATTTCCATTATCTGTTTGAATATTATCGATAAAGTAGGTATACCCCGGAAGTTCATAAGTAATATTTGTTTTCTTGGGAAGTACATAGGACTCTTCATCCTGCTCCTGAAGTTTTATCAGCACTACATCTTCAATAGCGTTGTATCGCATTAGAGCCCCCATGGTCCTACCCTGCTCATCATGTATAATTCCTCTTTGAAAATCTTCTTCCATATAAGGAGAACCTGTATAATTTTCTGGTTCCTTTTCTCTGGTAAACACTACCATTCCTCTGTCACTGGAAAAGGGAATAGTAACCTGGGCTAAAAATACAGCTGGCATAAGGAAGATAAATGCTAAAAGGACTTTTTTCATAATTCAAAAATTGGTTCTAATACTATTATACAAAATTATGAAGCATTAAAAGGAGTTAGATATTATTTCATCCACCACCTCAGGGTTTAATAATGTTGAAGTATCGCCTAAATTTGAAGTATCGTTAGATGCTATCTTTCTCAGGATCCGCCTCATAATCTTACCGCTTCGGGTTTTTGGAAGTCCGCTTACAAATTGTATTTTTTCAGGCTTGGCTATTGGCCCAATTTTATCAGCGATCTGCTGATTGATCTCTTTTCGTAAATTATCCTGGTTTCGTGATTCCCCTGTTTCCTTCAGAATAACAAAACCGTATAAGGCATTTCCTTTTACTTCATGTGGAAATCCAACAATGGCAGATTCTGCCACCGCGGGATGTTCATTTATGGCATCTTCAATTGGCGCGGTTCCAAGATTGTGGCCCGAAACAATAATCACATCATCCACTCTCCCGGTAATCCTGTAGTAACCAACTTCATCGCGCATTGCCCCGTCCCCCGTAAAATATTTATTTTCATAAGCTGAAAAATAGGTGTCTTTATACCGCTGGTGATTTCCATAAATAGTCCGTGCCATAGAAGGCCAGGGAAATTTTATACATAAACGCCCGTCTACCTGATTGCCTTTTAATTCTTTTCCTTCCGCATCCATTAGTGCAGGTTGAATCCCGGGAAAAGGTAAAGTAGCGTAAGTAGGTTTGGAAGGGGTAACATAAGGAATTGGAGAAATCATTATTCCACCTGTTTCCGTTTGCCACCAGGTATCTACTATAGGGCTTTTCTTCTTCCCTATATTATCATTGTACCAGTGCCAGGCTTCTTCATTAATAGGTTCTCCTACAGAACCTAAAACCTTTAAGGACGAAAGGTCATACTTTTCTACAAATTCAAGCTTTCTCTTTGCAAGCGATCTTATGGCAGTAGGAGCCGTGTAGAACTGATTGACCTTATGCTTTTCGACCACCTCCCAAAAACGACCATAATCAGGATAAGAAGGAATACCTTCAAACATTACCGTAGTTGCCCCGTTGGCCAGGGGTCCATATAATATATAGGAGTGTCCTGTAATCCACCCAATATCCGCAGTACACCAGTACACATCATTTTCTTTATACTGAAAGATGTTTTTGAATGTATATGCGGTGTAAACCATATATCCCGCGGTGGTATGCAGCATTCCCTTTGGAGTACCGGTTGAGCCTGAAGTATAGAGAATAAAAAGCGGGTCTTCGGCATCCATTATTTCCGGCTCACATTCTTCTGAAGCCTCCTCCAACAAAGGCTGCAGCCATTTGTCCCGGCCTTCTTTCATATTAATATCAGAACCAATTCGTTTTGCAACAAGAACGGTTTCTACATTTGGGCAATCCTCCAAAGCCTTGTCTACAATCCCTTTAAGATCGATGGTTTTTTCCCCACGGAAAGAACCGTCAGAAGTTATGAGCATTTTACAGTCGGCATCATTAGTTCTTGTGGCCAGTGCGCTTGCTGAAAAACCGGCAAAAACAACAGAATGAATGGCTCCAATTTTAGCGCATGCGAGCATGGCCACAGAAAGCTCAGGAATCATGGGCAGGTAGATACAAACCCGGTCTCCTTTTTCTATTCCATTTTGTTTTAAAACATTGGCAAATTTATTTACCCTTTCATGAAGCTCTTTGTACGAAATATGTAATGCATCTTCTTTTGGATCATTAGGTTCCCAAATAATCGCGGTTTTATCCCCGTGAGTAAGCAGGTGCCTGTCAATACAATTTTCAGTAATATTTAATTTCGCATTTTCAAACCATTTTATTTCAGGTTTAGTAAAATCCCAACTCAGCACATTATCCCATTTTTTTCTCCAGGTAAAATGCTCTTCAGCTACTTCCTCCCAAAAATTCTCGGGTTCACGTACAGATTTTCTATATACCTGGAAATATTCTTCTAAATTTTTAATGCTGTAATTACTCATAATATTTAAGAAAAGTTGGTTTGAATTAATAACTGCTTCGGAAGAAAACAAAGCCCGAAAACCGGCTTTTTACCGAATTCATAATAACGCACATAAATCTATTGAAATTTCATTAAAATTCCAGTATAATTTTATGTTTTATACCAGGCCAAAACATATAAAAGCGACATGGAATTCCACATCGCTTTGTAAATAATTATGGTTTTAATATTTGTTATTTTAAATACTCCAGCACGTTTTGCTCTATCCGTTGCTGAATGTTTGAAACATCGGCCTTCTTAAATTCCTCTCCGGTAATTTTTTCATAAAGCTCAATGTATCTTTCTGAAACTGAAGCAATATACTCATCACTCATTTCCGGCACTTTTTGTCCTTCCAATCCCTGAAAGTTATTCTGTATTAGCCATTGCCTTACAAATTCTTTGGAAAGCTGCTTTTGCGGTTCTCCCTTTTCCTGCCGCTCTTCGTAACCTTCTTTGTAAAAATAACGTGAAGAATCTGGCGTGTGGATCTCGTCAATCAGGACAATTTTTCCATCTTCGGTTTTGCCAAATTCATATTTGGTATCCACTAAAATCAATCCTCTTTCCGCAGCAATTTCAGAACCTCTTTTAAATAATTTTCTGGTGTAATCTTCAAGAGTAATATAGTCTTCTTCAGAAACAATACCTCTTTTCAGAATATCTTCGCGGGAAATATCTTCATCATGATCCCCCTGCTCGGCCTTGGTTGCGGGGGTAATTACAGGAGAAGGAAATTTGTCATTTTCCTTCATTCCTTCGGGCATGGCAACACCACACAATTGTCTTTTTCCCGCTTTGTATTCCCTTGCCGCGTGACCGGAAAGATAGCCGCGAATCACCATTTCTACCTTAAAAGGTTCACATTTTCTCCCAACGGCCACGTTGGGATCCGGGGTCGCTTCAAGCCAATTGGGTACAAGGTCCTCAGTATCATTCATCATCTTTGTGGCAATCTGGTTAAGGATCTGGCCTTTGTAAGGAATTCCTTTTGGCATTACCACATCAAAAGCCGAAAGCCTGTCACTGGCAATCATCACCAGGCGGCTATCTTCAAGCGCATATACATCCCGCACTTTACCCTTATAAACCGATTGCTGACCGGGAAAATTGAAATTTGTTTCTGTAATGGTATTGTTCATCAATAAAAATTCTTGCAGTTCTTAAGTTAATAACTTGATTTTTTATGGAAAGCCGGAAAAATTATTTTTCACCAATTTTAAAGCTGATATTGGAAGATTTTTCCAGATAACTTTAATTCATTCTACTCGGTATGTTCAATTTCTTTGTAAGCAGCAATTACTTTTTTCACTAATCGGTGCCTTATCACATCTTTATCATCCAGGTAAATCATTCCAATTCCTTTTACATCTTTTAGCACCAACAAAGCCTCTTTTAATCCGGAAATTACCCTTCGCGGTAAATCTATCTGCCCGGGATCGCCGGTAATCATGAATTTGGCATTTTTACCCATCCGTGTCAGGAACATTTTCATTTGGGCATGAGTGGTATTTTGCGCTTCATCTAAAATCACAAAAGCATTGTCTAAAGTTCTCCCCCGCATAAACGCCAGGGGTGCAATTTGAATAATTCCTTTCTCAATAAAGGTTTCCAGCTTTTCATGTGGAATCATATCCCGCAAGCCATCATACAGCGGCTGCATATATGGGTCCAGCTTTTCTTTTAGGTCTCCTGGAAGAAAACCAAGGTTTTCCCCTGCCTCCACTGCGGGGCGGGTAAGGATAATCCTTTTTACCTGTTTTTCCTTTAATGCTTTAACCGCAAGTGCCACCCCGGTATAGGTTTTACCAGTACCCGCAGGGCCAATGGCAAAGACCATATCATTTTTTCGGGTAAGCTCCACCAGCTTTCGCTGGTTGGCGGTTTGTGCACGTATCAGTTTTCCACTAACCCCATGCACAAGTACTTCCCCACTGGCTTCAGAGGTATGGTAATCTTCTCGGCTATTACTGGTAAGCACACGCTCTATGGCATTTTCATCAAGTTTATTGAACTTTCCAAAATGGTCCATAAGCATGGTGAAACGCCTGTCAAATTCCTCAAGCATTTCTTCATCTCCAAAAACCTTTATTTTACTGCCTCTTGCAACAATTTTTAACTTGGGGAAATACTTCTTAAGAAGTTCTATATGCTCGTTTTGCTGACCAAAAAATTCGCGGGGATTAATTTCCGAAAGTTCTATTACAAGTTCGTTCAAAAGGCTATTGTTTTATGTTAATATGAAGTACTCTTATTTTCAAAATAAATTCCTGTTTTTTTGATTATCATCGGGTTATGCCAAAGTTGATTTTTTCACAGGTTTTTACTTGTTAAAGATGTTTTATTTTTGGTCAATTTCCAACTGATTTCTCAAAATAAAATTATCTTCGCCTACTATACAAACTTAGGCAAAAAAACCCGTTAGAACTTAAAAAATATATCAACAATCATTTATGGCCATCATCACTTTAACTACCGATTTTGGAGAGAAAGATTATTTTGCAGGAGCGGTTAAAGGAGCTATTCACAGCGAATTAGATGAAGTTAAAATTGTTGATATCTCGCATTCTGTTTCTCCTTTTCATATCAGCGAGGCAGCATACATTATAAAAAATGCCTACAAGAGCTTTCCAAAAGGCAGCATTCATATTATAGGAATAGATTCAGAATTAACCCCGGAAAATAAACATCTTGCTGTTTACCTGGACGAACATTATTTTATTTGTGCCAATAACGGGATTCTTTCCTTGCTCGCTTCAGAAATTAAACCCGAAAAAATTGTGGAGATCAATATTCACGACAGGGTAGAAACCAATTTTCCTGTACTGGACGTTTTTGTAAAAGTTGCCTGCCATCTTGCCCGCGGCGGTACCCTGGAAGTAATTGGTAAAAATATTAGTGAAATCAAATATCTTAAACAGTTTGAGCCGCTGGTAAATTCAGAAAAAAACCAAATTATTGGCCATGTGCTTTATATTGATAACTACGGAAATGTGGTGACCAATATTTCCCGTAAACTTTTTGAAAATGTTGGGAAAGGCAGGGAATTTGTAATGAGTGCAAGAATGGTAAATTTTCCTGAAATTTTTGAAACCTACAGTGACGCTATTAATTTTGAGGTTGAAAAAGATAAACGAGGAGAAGAAGATGGCAAAAAACTTGCAATTTTCAATTCCGCAGGATATATAGAACTGGCTATTTACAAAAGCAACCCCCATACCGTGGGCAGTGCCTCTACCCTATTTGGACTGGACCTTTTGGATACCATCACTATAAAATTTGAATAATGCTGGTAAGAATTGTAAAAATGGGCTTTGCTCCTGAAAATATTAAAACTTTCCTTAACAATTTTGAAGAAAATAAACTCAGAATTCGTGGTTTTGAAGGTTGCGAATTTTTGGAATTATATCGTGGAAAAGACAATTCCAACCAGTTTTTCACGTATAGTTATTGGAAAGACGAAGCTGCTTTGGAAAATTACCGGCATTCAGATTTATTTAAAAATGTATGGGCAAAAACCAAAATTTTGTTCAATGAAAAACCGGAAGCCTGGAGTGTGGATAAAATTTGGGGAAGTGAGAAGTGAGAAGTGAGAAGTGAGAAGTGAGAAGTGAGAAGT
>NZ_JAVRHQ010000004.1:0-193728 GCF_031846485.1 Autumnicola tepida | reverse complement strand
CATATCAGGGACATACATGAAGAATTAATTCACATTTCACTCTTTGGCTCTTTTCCTCTTTAGCTCTTTTTATTTATATCCTGGAATAAGAGAAATTCCGGAAGAACAACTGATAACGGACAACCGGTAACTTTTTCCACTTCTAACTTCGTACTTCCTGCCTCTTACTTCAAATTACATTATAAATTTTGAACTGATAGAACGGTTGCTATGGACCCTGTTCATTACATCGGCAAAAAGATCGGCGCAGCTGACAACTTTTATTTTGCGGCTTTCTTTTTTCAGCGGAATCGAGTCGGTGACGATAAGCTCCTGCAGTTTTGATTTTTCCACGCGCTCGTAGGCCTCCCCTGAAAGAACAGGATGCGTACAGATTGCGCGCACGCTTAACGCCCCTCTTTCCATCATCAGGTTTGCCGCCCTGGTAAGGGTTCCGGCGGTATCCACCATATCGTCCACCAAAACCACATTTTTGCCTTCCACATTTCCTATTAATTCCATATGGGAAATTACGTTGGCCTTGGCGCGCTGTTTATAACATATCACCACATCGCTTTCCAAAGCCTTGGAATAGGCATAGGCCCTTTTTGAACCACCCATATCGGGAGAAGCGATGGTAAGGTTCTCCAGGTTCAGGCTCCTCAGGTAAGGCAGAAAAACCGTGGAAGCAAAAAGATGGTCCACGGGTTTTTCAAAAAATCCCTGGATCTGGTCTGCGTGTAAATCCATGGTAATAATTCTGGTCGCACCGGCGGTTTCCAGGATACTGGCGATCATTTTAGCGGCAATCGGCACTCTTGGTTTGTCTTTTCTATCCTGCCTGGCCCAGCCAAAATAAGGCATCACTGCAGTGATATGCCTGGCGGAAGCACGCTTGGCAGCATCCAGCATAAGCAGCATTTCCATAAGATGATCGGCACCCGGGTGGGTGGAACCAATTATAAAAACCCTGGATCCCCTCACCGACTCTTCAAATGAAGGCTGGAACTCCCCATCACTGTAGGTAGAAGTGATCACGTTACCCAGTTTACTACCGTACGCGGCGGCTATTTTTTCGGCAAGCTCCCGGCTTTGGGTACAGTTAAATATTTTTGCGTCAGCTGTTGTGGTGGACATTGGTGTTGTGTTGTTGTTTTCTGATCGTAAATATAGTTGATATCGGGCAGCCGGCAAATTTTAGTGGTGAGTAGTGAGTAGTGAGTAATGAGTAGTGAGTAATGAGTAATGAGTAATGAGTAATGAGTAATGAGTAATGAGTAGTATTGAAAAAATTATCGCTGATGAGGGAATCAGCCTGGGAAAGTTTTTAACAACCTCCAATTATCCATAAAAAAAGCGAGGAATGTTCCCCGCTTTCTAAAATGTGCTAATTAATATTTATAAAATACGCCTCCTAAAAGCTCTTTAGGCGTGATATCAATCGGCAAAGGCCCTGATTTTTATTTTGTTCCTAATATTTATTATTTAAAAAATTTTGCCTACCAAAAAGCAGCCTTCGATCTTATTTTAGTCCAGAAACCAGGGTCTTCCTGTCCATAACTGTAGCCATATTTATTTCCATAACCAAAATAAGCCGTTTCCACATCGTTAAGCACAAAACTTACATCATGCAGCTTTCCATCCCTTTTGGCATCTACTGGAAACTCGAGCAGTTTCTTCTCTGTATAGCCGGCCCTAACCAGGTAAAGGGTAAGATCTGCAAACTTATTGATTAGAAAGGTATCTGCCACCAGCATAGATGGCGCGGTATCCACAATCACGTAATCGTATTTAGAGGTTACCTGTTCGAATAACAGCTCGGTTTTATCGTGCCTCCACAATTCTGAAGGATTAGGAGGAACACTTCCGGAAGAAAGCAGGTAAAGGTTCTTATGCAGGCTGGAGTTCTTAATGAGCTCCTCCAGCGTAAGCTTATCATTTACCAGGTAATCGCTTACTCCCTGCCACTCTTTGGCATTTTTTTCAAAACGCTGCAACTGTGGATTTCGAAGGTCTCCCCCCATAATCAGCACTTTCTTACCGGTATTGGCCAGTGTCATGGCCAGGTTAAAAGCGGTAAAGGTTTTTCCTTCCCCTTTAACAGTAGAGGTCACAAAAATACTTACCCCTTCCTTTTTATTCCCGGCATTTACCAGCAGGTACTGCAGATTCGTGATAAGGATTCGGAAAGACTCGGCCAGGACAGAACGGTCATGTTGCCCCACCAGCTGTTGGTCTTTAGCCCCTATCCTGGGCACTTCTCCCACTAATGGTATTTGTTTCCCGGCCTTTTCCAAATCTACCCTGCTGCGCACTTTATTATTAAGCAGGTTTTTAATGTAGATCACCAGAAAAGGAATTAGCAGGCCAAGAATAAGTGCCGCTAACAAAATGATCTTTGGCTTAGGGGAAACCGGCTCTTTTGAGCTGTAAGCACTATCTACAATTTTGGCCTTGGGTGCGGTTACGGCAAGGGAAAGCGAATTCTCCTCCCTTTTTTGAAGAAGGAAAAGATATAGCGATTCCTTTATATTCTGTTGCCGTTCGATGCCACGATACTGCCGTTCTTTTGATGGCACAGCAGATATTTTACTTCCTATGGAAGCAGCCTGGCGGTCCAGGTCTTCCTGGGCGATCTTAAGATTTGAGCGCATGCGTTGCAGGCTCTGCAGCACGTTAGATTTCATTTGATCAATCTGGCTGTTGAGCCTTACAATAACAGGGTTTTTCTCGGTTGAACCTGCCAGTATTCTGTTGCGCTCCAGTACAAGTTTATTATATTCCTGTATTTGCTGGTTCACGCCTTCTTCCTTTATCCCCAGGTTGGCAGGCAGGAGATCAGATTCGGTGCCGGAGTTAAGGTAATCTATCATCGCACTGGCAAGTTCCAGCTGGGTTCCCACCTCCTGTTGCCTTTTATTATATTCGCTGGCATTTTCAATAAACAATTCAGATTCCGCTTCAATATTGGTAAGCCGGTTAGCCTCCTTAAATTCCACCTTGCCGGTTTCCACGGAATCCAGTTCTTCATTAATGATCTTCAACCGGTCATCTATAAATTCCGCAGTATTTCGGGCCACCAGGTTTTTGTCCTCAATAGCCTCCCTGTTGTATTCCAGGATTAGCTGGTCCAGGATATCCTGTGCCTTTTGCTTTACCGGGTCTTCAAGGCTTAGCTCTATCAGGCTTGAATTTTTATCGGTAAGATTCACCTGCAGTTTACTCCTGTAATTATCTACCACAGCTTCCACGGGAACAAATTTCACCACCAGGTTTTCCAGAGACTGCATTTCCCCCGAGCCAGTGATTTTCTGATTTTCGGTTACTACCACATTGGCGAAGCCTAGATTTAACGGCACCCCAACTTCTCCTTTGATTCTTTCACCTGTTTCGGTATTGGTAAGTACAAGCCGGCTCTTTTCTTTATTAATACGGAAAGAATTTGCTCCTTCTGAAGCAACTCTGGAAAGCGCTTCTTCGTCCAACTGAAGAATGTTCACTTTAAAAGGAGTGTTTAAATATAATTCTGAAGACTTTATTTTATCCTCATCAAAATAAAGAATATTGATATCCAGGGCTTTCACCGTGTTATTCATCATCCTCCTGGAATTCAGCATTCCTATCTCATTCTCAATACTGTTAGTGCCCATCCCGCTTAAAAGGCCAAGGTCTACAAAGGCCGACATTTCGGAAGAAGGCGATTTGCTTTCCTCATCCTTGATAATAATACTTGCAACAGTATTATAACTGGGTGTAGTTGTACGCAAATAAACAAAAGCAACAACTAAACAAGCCATCACACCTGCCACAAACCACGGCCAGTAATGCAGATACTTTTCCAGTTCCTCCCTTAAATCAATCTCTTCTTCCTGCGGACGGTTTGGATAATTTTGTTGTGACATCTTATCTGGCTATTAAAACTGCTAATGAAACTAATACTGAAGCTATGGAGATATATACCGAGGCGTTACGATTGTAGCTGGAGGACTGGCGCTGGGCGGAGTTAGGCTCCACGTAAACCACGTCATTCTGCTGTAAATAATAATAAGGCGAATCTATCATTGAGGCATCGGTAAGATCAAGGTAGGTGTAAGTCTTTTTGCCATCTTCCTCCCTTATCACCAGCACGTTATCCCTGCGGCCGTAGATGGAAAGATCCCCTGCCAGGCCAAGGGCTTTTGGCAAACTTAAGTATTCGTCCCTTACATCGAAGGTACCGGGGCGGTTTACCTCCCCGAGCACGCTTACCTGGAAATTCACAATCCTTACATTTACAATAGGATCCTGTACATATTCGCTGATCTCCTCTTTTAATTTTGCGGAAAGTTGCTGCCTGTTGAGGCCTGCGACTTCTACAGTGCCCAGCACAGGAAATTCTATGCTCCCGTCGCTATTTACCAGATACGTCTGCATTTGCTGTCTTCCATTAACCGTCAATCCCAGCTCCGCTCCATTTTGCGGCACGCCTATAACAGGAAGGTTGAATGGCAGCGCAGCTTCCTGCTCCGGGGCCGAAACGCTGATGGTAAGCAGGTCATTTGGTTTTATTTCAAGGCTGTTCCGGGAGACCCCTTCCAGGGTACCCGCTTCCGGCAGATTCTCAAAATAGACCAGATCCTGCCTGGAGACACAGGACGTAACACTCACTAAAAGCATAATAATCAATAACGTAGGCTTTAAAAATCTGGGGAATTTCATTAAAAAAATTTTTGGCGAATATACTATTTTAGGATTTACTTAACAATGTTAAAATACTGGTTGTTTTAGGCTGAATTATTGACTTCCAACTCAAAACAACAAGAATCCGGCATTTTAACGCATGGAGTGTTGCGCAGAATGGCTTTTTCTTGCAGCTCCGGCACTTCTGGCCTTCAACATGGAAAAAAGAAAGAAGCTCCCGGAATACAGGCTTACCACAACAAAAAGCATCCACACCTGTGGAAGCAGGTTAGAGAGGCTAAGATATATGGTTACCACCAGCAGGTTCAAGAAGGCGAGTGAAGCACTGGCCCTGGCATGGTTCAGGCCCAGGTCCAGCAATACGTGATGGGCATGATTACGATCTGCAGAAAAAGGGCTTTTCCCGCTAAGAAGACGAATGATCATTACCCGCAAGGTATCGAAGACCGGAATAAATAATACACAGGCCACCAACAGGATCCTGTTTTCAGAATTATAGCCCTGGCTTATAAGGCTAACGGGTTCCATAACCAACACTTTTAGCGTAAGAAGCCCAAGGATAAGCCCAACAGGAAGAGAACCGGAATCTCCCATAAATATTTTTCTTCTTCCGCGGGAAAAATTAAAACGAAGAAAACCGAAAAGCGTTCCCATAAGGCTTACACTAAGCAGCACATAATAAGGATGCCCGGTAGTATAAAAAATGCCTCCATATACGGCACTTATTACAATACCCGTAATTGCCGCAAGGCCATCTATCCCGTCTATGAGGTTGTAGGCATTTATAAGGGCCACGAGTAGCAGGGCAGAAAGGCAGTACCCAACTGCCTCAGGTATCTCATAGATTCCCAGGAAACCATGCAGGCTGTTGAGCCGCAATTCCGGGGAGAAAACAATAAAACAGGCCGCGGCAACCTGCCCAAAAAGCTTTACCCTGGCAGTAGATACCACCAGGTCATCTTTAAGGCCTACCAGAAAAAGAATACTCATGGCCGCGATAAGATGATTCCCCACAAACCCCAGCCTGAGGCTCTGGATTACAGACAGCACCAGCACAATAGTGATAAAGAACGCCACTCCACCAAAAGAAGGCGTTTCCACCAGGTGCGAACTGCGCTCATTTACAGAGGCCGTAAGCTTTTTTTCCTGGCTTACCCATAAGATCTTTGGGATGGTATAAAATGTAAAAGCAAAGGTGCTTAAAAAAAGAACTCCAAGAAAAAGAGGATAATAAGCACGAAAAAGGTCCAAAATTACTTGCTGATCTAAAATATTCATAACATCAGGTTTTTATTGTAAACCTCTCGGTAGGGCGAAGGTTGATATTTGGGTTTAACAGGTTTATATAGCAGGCGGGCCCTTTTAAAAAAGGTTTACCTGGAAAGGTTCTTTATAAAATTGCCATTGTACTGCCGCAGCATATCTGCTAAGCGCGGCATGCCCAGCCGGTATTTCCTGGCCACAGGCTGTTCGTTATTATAGCTGTATTCCCACCTGAACTCGGCGGGAGTTCTTAATTCCAGTTTTTTGGTCCTGTAGATGCTCCCCGGGGAAATGGGAAGAGCAAACTGGAAACCTATGGTTGAGCCAGAGGTGGTGCGGGCGGCATAAAGGCCAATATCCACATTGCCATACTGCTTAATAATATCCAGGCGTGCCCCGTTATCTTCAAAAATAAACCGGCCCGCGCTTAGCTTCAGGCTAAGGTTTTCAAAAGGCAGACGATATTCAGCATCTACCACCGCATGAACTATGGATAAATCACTGCTGGAATAGTGGTCGCTATAAACCTGGTAATACCCGGTAAGGCCTGCTTCCAGCCCAAAACTCCACCTTTGCTCCAGGGGAGCATAACGATATTGTATGTCCAGCCCATAGCGGTCGTAATAAAATGTTCCCAGGCTAAGGGCGACAAAATGTTTGTTTACAGGCTGCATAAAATAGTGCAGCATAGTGGGTGCCAAAACCACGGCATTGTTTTCATCCAGGGAATTCTGCACCGGGAATTTTATTCCTGTTTGCAGGCTGAGGCCCGGGGCCAGATAAAGCCTGGTATCCAGGATAAGGTCCAGCCGGGTCTGGAAAGGCTGCTCATAATAGCCAAACCTTGCAGCAAAATTAGGAAACAGGCGTAACTGTATGCGATAGCCATTCCAGGGCTTATTATTTTGCTTAAAAAACTGCCTGGCTTCTTTATCCAGCTTCACAAAAGAATAGAAGTCCTGCAGATAGCCCCCAACAGGTTTGTTGTGGTACAGGGGGCGCCATACTATAGTTTTTTGAACCTGGCCTTCCAGCAGCAGCCCGGCATAGTGCATACTGTGATAGGGGCTGCGGAATTCCCTGTGTTCAAAGAAAACCTCCAGGCTATCCTTTTTCTCCAGTACCTGTACATTTTCAAAGCCCGCTTTAAAAAGCCTATCTTCGATCCCCTGGCCGAGCAGGGAGGTAGTAGCCATTAGCAGCAGGAAACTACTCCAGGCTGTTTTCATAGCGTCTCAGGGTATTAGGGGCAAAATCCAGCCGAAAGCTGGTGGAAATACTAAAGGCAAACGCTTTTGCCTCCAGGCTGTAAGCCTGTAACAGCAGCCATTCGAATGGCTTTATAAAAGCCCCGGCATTAAAATTACGGGTATCATATTCCAGCATCAGACCGCCAAAACGCACAGGCTTATAAGTTATACCTCCAAAAAAGCCACTGAGATATTGACCAGACCTTAGATCGTCCTTCTTTATTACCTCCAGGTCAAAATAGTTTTTGCCATTTTTCTTTCGTGGGAAAACATAAGGAGAGGCATAGCCCGCGGTAACTTCAAAATCCCCGAGAGCCGATTTGAACTGCTTTGTTGCCACGAGATAATCATGTGCCAGCACAGGAGAAGCAGAACCCGGCGGGGTCCAGCCCAACACCAGGGCAGGGCGGGTTTTCGTTTCTTTTAATATCCTGAACCTGAGATCCAGCTGCCGGTCTCCCACTCCAATATTCTCCGGCATGCGGGGCCGGTAAGCAACGCTTATGCCTGCTTCCATAAAGGAAGCAAACCTGACGGAAGCACTGTAAAAATTTACGGTGTTTTTTTCTGATTCTGGTTTAAAAACAGAATACTCCCAGGGCAGGTAAGCAAAAGAAAATGCCAGCTGCCGGTTTTCTTTCCAGCCAGCTGAAGGGATAAGCATATAACCTTCTTTCCCCAGAATGTTTACCTGCCCCCTGCATTGCGGTACAAATACCAGCAAAAGCAGGAACAGGTAAAACTTTATGTTAATCTTCACTGCGAAGAATTGGAATACCTGTAGAAAAAATTAATTTCCTGACCCCTGGTTATGGCAGTTGGCAAGCGCAGCACTTAATTTAGCATCTGCGGTGGCTTTCCTGGCCTCGAAGTTAGAAGTAATCTCCCCTTCCTTGGTTTCCTTTATTGTTAACGCAGCAGCTTTCTCCTCCTCCTGGAAATCCACCAGTAAAGCAGAAGCCTCAGCAAACCACTCCTTAAGGCTCTTACTTGCCTTTACGGTATAAAGCAGGGCAAGGGTTTGAATCTGTTCGGCAAGTTCCTCCTGCCCGGCTTCCCCTGCCGCGGCGGCCGCATTAAGAAGATTAACGGCTGTTCCTTTAAGGTCGGCCTTAAAAGCTGCACGATCTTCCTGCAGGCCTGCAAGACGGGTTTCATAACGGGTATCAGCTTCCCCCAGCCTTCTTTGATAGTTAGCATCTACAGTAGCCAGTTGTGTATCCCTCTGGGTTTCCAGTTCCTCTATACGCGTATCATAAGCATCCCTGGCCTGTTCCTGGCAGGAACCATTCACTGCCTGGGCATATACCTCTTTATCGCCAAAATCAGGAATTTTTAAGGCTGCATTTGCCACTGCGGCACGGCCATCAAAATCGGCAGAATAGTTGATCTCCGGCAGTAAAGCGGTTACCTCTGCAGGCAGGGCTTCGAGGCCGGACTCCACTTCAGCCAAATCCCCTTCCAGCTCTTCTGTTTCCAGAATATTTTCCACTTCCTCCTCATTCAGGTTTTTTGCAGTTTCCTTTACACCTTCAGAATAGCTTTCGGTAGCTGTTTCCACAGCGCCCAGTTTCTCCTGGGTTTCCTCGCTCACCTCGCCATCGTCTCCAAGGTCGTCCACAACAGCCTGGGTTTCCTCAGAGGTTTCTACATTCCCGGTTTCGGGCTCGGTAACTTCAGGATCTTCATCCTCCACTTCGGGAAGGTCTTCCACCTCGTCGAATTCCTCTTCAAAATCGGGAACTTCGGGGGTGGGATTGTCATCATCCTTGCTACAGTTTATAAGCAGGAGTGAAATAAACAGTAAGCAGGCAAAGTAGGTACTTCTGCGATAAAAATGTGTAAATTGGGTTCTCATAAAATCTGGTTTTTAAATTTAAAATTAATTGATTGGTTGTATAAAGAGATTAATATAAAAGCAGTGTTGTCCCACGTATAGATTAGAGACGGCTTTTTTAAGAGAAACAGGAATTAAGAATCAGGAAACTGATAAATTAATTTGTTGATCAAATAACTGACGTATAAGATTGTCAGGAACAATTAGGCAAGCTCTATTTTATATTGAGTTTCTTCTCTAGCGATGATAAGTTATCGTAATTGGTAATTTTCATTTCGAGAGCAGAGAGATATAGGATGAGTTAAGAAATAACAGCAATTAGCTCACTTCTATTCGGACATTTAAGATTAATAGAATACTATTGTTTAACCCGCTCCTTTAAAACCTCCCAAACAAATTTTGGTGTCGAAACCAAATTTCTTTCTGCCAGTCTCTTTGGCTCCTTTAAGAATCGTGGTAACCATTCTAGACCTAAATTTATCCAAAACTTGGAAGGTCTTTTTACTGTACCAGCATAAAAATCAAATACAGCTCCTATGGAACCAATAACCTTTGCATTAAGATTCGCCTTATTCTGATGAACCCACTTTTCCTGTTTTGGAGCTGTCATTCCTACGAAAAGAACATCGGGTGAAACTGAGTTGACCTTATCGCACATTAAATGACTATCTTCTTCATTAAATATCGGTTTATACGGTGGTGAAAAACTATGAACTTTAACATTTGGGTAATCCATGTTAGCCCTTTTGTGAATTTTCTCCAAGGTTTCCGGAGCTGCCCCAAGAAAGACACATGTACCACCGGTTTCATTCAATTGCTGCATCAAATTCAAAAAGAGGTCATAACCAGCAATTTTTTTGATCTTTTCATTTTTGAGAATTCTTGCCGCAAGCACGATCCCGATACCATCTGGAAGAAGAATATCACTCGCTTCTAGCGAATCCCGAAATTCACTATCCTTCTTGGCAACACAATACGAATGAGGATTTATTGTATTCACAACAGATTTACTTGGTGCAGAAAGAGAAGGATAGGATTCCCTTATTTTATATCCAAGAAGATTCATTTGTTTAGTTTTAACATTTTTTATTAGCCCGAACTAATTAATAGGATTTTTGAATAAACGGTTTTGCCTTTGGAATTTTCTTCTTGAAATTAAATACTTCTAAATCCTTAAGTGAAATATTTTCTTTCGTAAATATTTCAATATTCTTCTCAATTTTCGATTCAGACCAATTCCACCACTGTATCTCAAGCAATCTTTTTATAATTTCTTGATCAAAACGGTACTTAATTATTTTTGCTGGAACACCTCCAACTATGGCGTAAGGAGGAACATCTTTTGTTACTACAGACCTCGCTGCTATTACGGCACCATCACCGATCTTAATTCCTCCAAGTATCATGACAGATTCACCAACCCATACATCATTGCCTATTTTAGTAGGTTTATATTCTTGAAAATCAATATTTCTAACCCATGAATTTTTAATTTGGTTCTTTTTGTAGAAGATCAGATTGGTCGATAATAGGTTCAAAGGATGTTGACCTATACCGATTCTAGAATTAACACCGATTCCAGAAAACTTACCGATTTCGGTATAATAAATGGTCGATAATTGTCTTACCCTCGAGTAATTCCCAATTTTTGCATTTCCTAACCGAACACCAAAACCGATATATACTGATTTTGAGAAAGAGGTGTATTTATCCCAAAAGGAAAAAAAAGAAACAGCTTTGTAATATCTTTTTTTTTGAAAAAGAGTTGTTAAATAGTTAATTAGCATTTTTAATATTAAATTGTCGTTTTGCGTTGCTTAATTAAACCTACCTTCATAAGAATAGTTAAAAACTTACCTGTTATACGATAGCCAAGACTTTTATATCGATAAACACTTCTACCAATAGTACTATCGATAGAAATATCTTTAGGGAAATTAAAGGCTACTTCCTCACTTTCATCGAACAGTACTTTAATTCTATTATAAGTATTTGTATGTGTGGCATTCTGCATGAAGCCATTATTTACAACCTTAGATTGAACTGGAAACACAGTATATTTTCCTTTTTTGAATTGATTATATGTAAATCGGATAAACCAAGAATCCACCCTACCTTCCATAGAGGCTAGTAGCATATTTGACAAATCACTACCATATTTATTAAACTCCCTTTGTAGCTTTTTATCGATTTTAAACTTTTCAAAATCTCTTATTTCCCAATCAATTGTACCCCACCTATTATTCCAAGTGGCCCAACCCCATGAGTGTGCTCTACCCCAAACATAAGCATCCAAAGAATAATCTTTAGGAGGCTTTATTTTAAATGAGAAGCCCGACACGGAAAATATATCCTCAGTATTTGCGTACTCATTCAGACTTTGGTTCATAAAGGATAAAAAGTTTTTTGATAGAATTAGATCATCCTCAACTACTATTACCTTTCCGTGGACTTCTATAATTTTTGAAACACCCTCAATAATAGATTTAGCTAATCCTTTATTTATTTCGGATTCGTATATTTCTATTTTTTTAAATCCATTTATCTCTCTCAAATAATCACGAACTTCCTGAACTTTTAATTTTTCAATGTCATTCCTTGGACCGTCCGAGAAAACAAACAATTCGCTTTCGGAGGAAAGAAGATTATTACTCAAAGATTCAACCGTTGTCTTAGTTTCTTCAAGTCTATTAAAGGTAAATAAACAAATTGGGGCAAAATCCATCATATCTAGGATATCACTTTATATAAATTAGGAAATAACATTTTAGCATATGCTTTTACAGCAAATACTAACCATTTATTTCCCCAAAATTTTTTACGAAATTGGATATATTCCTTAATATTTAACCCTAAGGGTGTATGAAATAGTTCCCACCTTTTTAATAATCTATTTTTCGGATCACACCAACCTGGTATCCCTAAGTTCGGAGGACAAGAAGCCACAAAGGTCTTAGTTGTATAACTTTTATATCCAAGTTTCATAGCTCTTAGTCCATAGTCAAAATCCCCCATACCGTGTGTGTATTCATCCGACAGAAAGCCAACTTTTTTGTAAATCTTTTTTGGAATCAAAACTGCGTTTCCATTGATATACTTACAGACTTGCAACTCCCCATTAGGAATTATAGGACCAAAATCTGTCCTTCCTCCATAAGAAAAAAAATTTTTATCAAAAGATACTCTACACGCAGCGGTTACTATGACCTCATTTTTTTCAAGTGTTTTAGCTTCATTATAGATTTTAAAAATTTTTAAAAATCCATTTCGATCTAAAATAGTATCATCATTTAACCAGAAATAGTAATCATAATTTTTACTTTCTGATGCTTTTTTCCATGCTAATCGCATACCCTTGTTCCAAAACAGGCTCCCATCACCTTGAATTATATTTACTTCAGGAAATTTTTCTCTAACCGCTTGACCGGTTCCATCTTTAGAGCCATCATCGACCAGAAATACAGAAAGTGAAATTCCCTTAGGCAGCTTGCAATTACTGAGCGCCTTAAGACAAGACAAAGTTTTGTTTTTTCTATTATGGCAAGTCAAAAGAACGGCAACTTGATATTGCATATAGGTTATAGTTTTGATGGGTAGGCTTCAATTTCATCACTCCAAATCTCATTTCTAGACAATAATGTCTCTCTTAAAATAAATAGCACGAATAAATAAAGGATTGTATTTATGGTTAAATACGGAGGCCTAAAATAGGATTCGAAAAAATTAGGTATAAGAAACAAAACGAAAAATATTAGAAAGACCGGTTTAATTCCGTAGGCCTTTAAAAAAACGTATCGCATAAACATGACAATAGCTACGCTTCCCACAATACCATATAGCACAATATAATCCATGAAAGACGAATACGAAGAAGTCGCAAAGACAAGAGTATCAGGGAAATTTTTAAGGCGATTATCCAAGCTGTAAAAATCACGACCAAGTCCCAATATTAAATTATCCTGAAGCTCATAAAAAGCGTAATTCCAGATTAGGATTCTTGATGAAGTAAGGGATACCAAATCTATTTGGTTAAAACGGTCTACAAGAAAAAAAAGAATAGGAAAAGCAACAAGAATCGCTATATTCTTTACTATCCCTAATTTATATTCAGAAACAAAAAAAATCAATCCAATGACGGCAAAGGTCAATAACCCATTTCGCGAATCGCTCATAAAAATAAATAGAGTAATTGCAATAAAATGCAGATAGTGCACCTTTGCTCGCCTAACTCCATAATACGGCGCTAACAGCAATAGAATAAATATAAAGTTACAGACAATTACAACCCCATTGGGATTACTAAAGATGCCAGCCCATTCTCCATCTGAGAATATAGAAACAGCAGGTTTTAAGAGAACCAAAATCAAGGAGGAATACACATATAATACCAATAGCCAATTATACAAGGTACGGATATGACTGCGGTTAAGTTTCGAATAGACTAAAAAGGCGGCAAATAGAAATATATAAATAAAGTCGTTGAGAGAAAAACTTGAACTCAATATGCCCACATTCAGCAATATCAGCACAAATACCCAGTGATTCCCCTTTAAATTATTGATTCGAAATTTAACGGGACTCTTAAGAATAAGCATTATTGTTAGGACACTCAAATACAATAGCAACAGATAATTTAGATAGATGGTATTGGTAGCCAAGCCAGTTTCCAATTGCCTTACCATATCATCGGTTGATTGATTCCCAATTGGAATCAATTGCCTTGGAGTCAAAAGAAGCTGTGGAATAGGATAAAAAAGCAAACCTTTGATGAGATGGGCAGTTACCTCATAGGCACTCAACCGGCTTTTAGCAAGATCATTCAAAAATGGAATTACCATAATTATAAGGAACAGGACTATTACGATTCCAATGGAGGGGACTATCTGCATGACCTAATTTTTCAAAATCATTGAACGGTACATCCTTACGTATTTATCAACGCCCATAGGCATCGAAAAATCCTTTTTTACTTGCTCCTGCAATTTCATTCCCAAAAGCCTTCTCTCTGAAGAAGACATACTATACACTTTAAACAACCCATCAGCAATACCTTCAGGTGTAGGATCCACACCCTCGCTATGGGGGACCCGCGCCAATAAATCATTTAGGCCAGGTACTTTTGTCAAAATCACCGGTGTTCCCATCCCCATAGCCTCTAGCGCCGCATTACCAAGACCCTCTAATTTTGAGGACATCACAAATACATCAGAGACGGCAAGTATTTCTTCAACGTTATCAACTGCTCCTAGAAATTGGCAATTCGAGGCAATATTTAGTGATGATGCAAGCTTTCGTTCTGCAAATCCTTCTTGTTCGTCTCCTGCATGTAAATACAGCCAATTGTCAACTGAATCATTGAATATTGCTAAAGCCTTTAATAAAAAATCATGCCTTTTTATAGCAGAACAGTTACCAACACTACAAAGCACAAAAACCTCAGCTTTAATACCCATTTGTTTACGAAGCTTCTGAGCATCTTCCTCTTTTACGGGCAGATACCGATTGCTGTCATACCAATTATAAATTTTTTCCGTAACAGTATTGTATTGTGTTTTTTCAAAGTCCGCCACCATGTCACTAATAGCGTGGAATTTCACACCTAAAAATCTCGCCATAATTCTATCAAAATGGCGACGAACTCTTCCTATCCAGCGTATTTTGAATAGACTATGAAAAGTGCGCACTATATTTTTATGCCCGACTGATAAGCTTAGCAAGGTATATAGGAAAAAATTACTTTCAGGGTGTATATGTATAATATCATAACGATTCTCCTTTAAAAGACATCTAAATTGGTTACATTTGTTAATAGAAGTATTCTCAAAAGAGATATGGTGTACTATGTAACCAGCATTTTTCAATGCTTCGGCAGCATTACCAATATTATCTTTTGTTGCTAAAATTTCAGGGGTTATTCCATTTTTATCCCATTCTTGGAATGAATTGAGTAACATCATTTCCATACCTGACATTTTCAATTCATTTAAAATATGTAAGACCCTAATTTTCACCAGATAACTGTTTTTTATAATGGTCAATTAAATTATCCACTGTTACTTCTATGGTATAATTTCTCAGTACGTACTCCCTAGCTCTTTCCACCAGTTCCTCTCTTAGACCCGTCTCTTCACAGAGCCGCAATATTTCGCAAGCAAGGGCTGTGGAACACGTGACATCGCATAAAACCCCATAATTACCAAACCCCAGTAAGTGAGGCACGGCCCCTGAATCTTTCCCACCAATTACAGCAGTGTTTCTGGCCATTGCTTCGATCAACGTATTTCCAAAAGACTCTTCAAGTGAAGGATGCACCATAATACTGCTCTCATCATACAAGTCAACTAATTCTGCATGGGTAACAGGCCCACAGAGTTCAACATTTTTAAACAAGTTGCTAGTCCTCCATTTTTTTAAAGCCGGATTTTTTTGATAGAATGGATTACCGACTAGCCTCAGTTTTAAATTAGGTTTTTTTATGAGAACCTGCTGAAAGGCCACTAATAATGTCTTGATATTCTTGAGCTTACTTACTGAGTTGGATACCGAAATAATAGTATTAACATCACGGTCTATTGAATTCTGGATTTCCAGATAATGATTAGAAATTGGATTGGGTATAACCACACTATCTATATTCCACCTTTGTTTAATGGACTTTGATATGTAAGGTGAATTTGATATAAAATGCAACTCTCGTTTTCTAAATATGGCGTTATTTACAAGCAATCGAACAAGTCGATAATAACTCTTAAAGTATCTCAGAATAGCTGGTGCCCAATCTCGTACAGTCACAAAAACGGGTATATCCTTACGGAAAGAACTAAGCCCCAATGAAAACTCATAAGTCCATTGCGCATGAAGGATTTCAGGCTTATTAACCTCTGAATGAACAAAGTCCCTTATATGACTTGATTCACTTTTGAATAAATTAAATGTTTTCAAATAACTACTTTTCCTAAAGGGCCCTACAAAAATAGTTAGGTTTTTTCCAAAAAGAACCGTCTTTTCATTACACTCTATAGCGAGTGTGTAGATACTTATAGTGTGGCCCCGTCGCAACAATTCTTCCACAACGGCATCTACAGCTGGAGCTTTAAGTCCCTCTAAAGCTTTTGCCTTTTCCTTTCCCGATGCGTCCAGGTATTTAGAAAAACGTTGAATTGTAATAGGGCTGGCTATTCCTATATGCATCATTCAGCTTTTAGACGCGTGGCAAATTTGTGCTCTTCTATAATATCTACTTCATCTAAAAAATAAGGAAAATCAATTTTTAGGTTTTTGTGTTCTATATAATGTTTGGACACAACCATCTTAAATTTCATTCTATGGTATTGTGTATGCCTGTCCTCAATATACTGGGCAGCTAAAGAAGATTTTTGATATAATTGTGAAGCATCCTCATCCAGTAGTCTATCTATTCTATCTGTAATTCCACCAATTGAATCTACCCAATATACATGATCGTTATTGCGCAATACATTACCAATTCGCGGAACCTTTAGTTCTACGGTGGGAATTCCTGAAGCTACTTCAAAAAAAGCCCTATTCGAAGTATAGTAATCTGAATAAGAATAAGGATTGCCTCCTACCACAACCCGTCCTCTTCTAAAGGTATTTTGTTGTTCTGAAAAAGGGATGGGGCCGTGACTAATTTTAGTATCCCAGTTATGACCAAAAAGACCGAAATTTCTACCATAATGCTTACTGAGCTTTTTGACTAATTCTTCCCGGTCTCTGGTAGCCCAAAAATACTTGGAACCAGGATTTTTACTATTATTTCGACTGCCCACAAATACCACATCAAAATCAAAAGTGTGATTGGCCTCTACCCCAAGCGCATTAAAACGTTTTTGACACATACCATTAGGCATGTAAATAATATTCTTTGCACCCCAACGTACCATTTTATCAGCCGCCTTACCCATTTGTGTACTAAAGGTAATATCAGCCAAGCGACTAATTTCTTTAAAATCTTGGGGGTAGTCAGGTTTCAATAAATTATCAGAAAATGGATCTCCCGCACTAGTAATAATCAAAGGCGCCTTATCAAGTTGACGAAGGCGTTGAACGCATTCTCTTGGCGATGGAGTTCCCTTCCGGTGAAAATATTGAAAATAAACCACGTCATAAGCAAGAGAGTTACATTTATCGACTATGTAATCATAAAATCTATCCCATCCATTTTCAGCCGCAAAACCCAAGTAAGGTATATTGTCATAAGCATTAACCATACCCTCTCGTTGCAATCTTAGCATCCCATCATGCCATCCTGGATGATCTGACACATCACTACCTTGGGAGAGAAACAAAACATTCATACTGCTCTAAATCTTAAATTTATTTTATTATACCATATGCCAATTTCTCTTCTAAAATCTTTGGAAAGAAGATAGAAAATCAACAAAAACACCAAGGCAAATAGACCTGCGAATACAATCAATTCAAACCAAGTATTCGCTTGAACAATTTTTCCTGCATGAAAAGCGATGCCACATACAACAGAAACCAACAATACATTGAACACAAATTTTGTAACATCCTCTCTAGAGAAAACCTTATCCTCATACAAACTTTTTAAATGATACCATCCACCGGTAAATAGTAATGCGGGTATCAGGGCTACTATAATTCCCACAAGACTATAATAAATGGCCGCGATGGTAATAAAAGCAGCGTACAATAGATTTTGAACAACAATAATTAAACTTGTTCCCTTGATATTACCTAAGGCAAAATTTATATTTCCTAGACTTGCAAAATATCCTTTCATGGCCACACCAACGCAGATAAATAGACTTAATACAATTCCTGCAAATTTATCAGCACCTACCCAAAGCGTAATTAAATCTTTATTGAACAGAAGGAACCCTGCAATTATAAATCCATATGCCCAAGTGAGGAAATGAAAAAATTTCATCAATAGTTTATTGAGTTTTTCTTTATTGTTTTCACCGTGTAGATGCGATACGGCAGGTGCCATTGCAACAGCAGGCTTATAAACAATACCTTCAACTATTTTAAACGGTCTTCTGGTTATTTCAACAATAGTCACAAATTCAGCACCAATAAATCTGGCAATAATTATCAAATCCAAATTACCCGCAAGTGTATTCACCAATCTAGAAAAAAAAGTATAGGTAAATTCTTTAAACAACGGGAGCGTCTTATTTAAACTATAGTTTATGGACAAGTCATGCTTTCTCGTAACATATTGCAAGTAGATTAGATTACCAATACAGGTTAGAACACCATTAATCAAAAGCATCATCGCTATGGAATAAAGACCATAGCCATTATATAACATAGTTATATTCACGGTTATACCAATTAAGGAAGCAAAAATCTCAATTATCCCTGGACCTTTGGTTTTTTGCATTCCATAATTCACACCTCTTATTACTGAAGTAATCAAGCTAAAACAAGCACCAATAGCACCAATGTTAAATGCCCTTACCAGAACTTCTTCTTTGTGATAATTTTCAAAACCAATTAAATCAGGAATGAAAAATGAGAAAATAAAACTAAGAATCAATGCAATCGTACAAATCAAGGATCCTATCAGGATTCCTGATCCTATCAATCGCTTCAGCACCTGTAAATTTCGGGTTCCATAGGCGTAGCCAACTTTCTGCTGTAATACACTACCCGCCCCTGGGTCTACGATATTTATCCACACTAATAGACTACCTGTTGCCAACCAATACCCATAATCTTCACTATCAATGAAATTAAAATATATGGGTACAATAAAGAAACCTTTAATCATCCCGATAGCAAGACCTGCATATTGCAACATGAGATTCCATTTTACCGCACTTTTTCTGTTTGACGGTAAAAGGTTTTTATTATCAGATTCCATATTGCATAATTGAAACTAAATTATTTTCTTTAAATTTAATAATTAGAATAGGACGATCTATTTGAATTAAAAATGATCTGAAGTTTTGTTTATCAACTAACTATTCTCCTATCATATAAAAATTAAAACCTAAATCTTCCATTTTTCTTTTATTGAGTAATTTTCTTCCATCAAAAAAGAATGCAGGCTTTAACATATTATCATAAATACTCTGCCAGTTCAATTCTTTAAATTCAACCCACTCTGTTAATATTGCCACTGCGTGAGCTTCTTCACAAACTTGATAAGGATCCCTTACTACAGTAACCAACTTTCTATTTTCCTGTTCGCTTCTTGTTCCTAAGTAATTCAGGTCAGAATAGATTTGCTCTTCGGATACCTTAGGATCGTAAACTACGATCTCTGCCTGCTCATTTAAAAGATAATCTGCTACATAGATCGCAGCTGATTCACGAGTGTCGTTGGTATCCTTTTTAAAGGCCCAGCCAAAAAGAGCAATCTTTTTACCTGAAACGGTATTGAATAATGTTTTGACAATTTTCTCTGCAAATCTTCTTTTTTGATGATTATTCATGATGATCACTTGCTCCCAGTAATCAGCTACCTCGTTTAAGCCGTACGATTTAGCAATATAAATCAGGTTAAGAATGTCCTTTTGGAAACAACTTCCACCGAAACCAATAGAAGCTTGCAAGAATTTTGGACCAATACGTGAATCCATTCCTATCGCCTTGGATATCTCATTGATATCAGCCCCCGTATGTTCACAAAGCTCACTCATGGCATTGATGCTTGAGACACGCTGGGCTAGAAATGCATTTGCAGTTAATTTTGATAATTCCGAAGACCAGACATTAGTCGTCAGAATTTGTTCTTGAGGCACCCATTGAGCATAAACATCCACTAAAGCTTGCATGGCTTCTCTTCCTGCTTCAGTATTCACATTTCCTCCTATTAAAACCCTATCCGGATCTAATAGGTCTTCCACTGCAGTTCCTTCTGCAAGGAATTCCGGATTGGATAGGATCTGGAAATTTACTCCATTCCCGGTATTATCAAGAATGCTCTTTAAAGCCTCGGCAGTTCTTACCGGCAAGGTTGATTTTTCTACGATAATCTTATTATCCTTGGCCACCTCAGCGATCTGCCTAGCACAAAGTTCAATGTACTTTAGATCTGCAGCCATTCCCTTACCAACCCCATAGGTTTTGGTTGGAGTATTTACTGAGATAAAGATCATATCGGCCTTATCTATAGCAGCATCAACATCTGTAGAGAAAAACAGGTTCGTGCCCCTGGCTTCCTTTACCACTGCAGATAAACCGGGTTCATAGATTGGAATATTCTCCACATCCTCATCATTCCAGGCTGCGATGCGTTTTTCGTTAATGTCAACCACAGTAACGTTAATGTGCGGGTTCTTTTGAGCAATAACCGCCATGGTGGGGCCACCTACGTATCCTGCTCCTATGCAACAAATATTTTTAATCTTCATTTTTAAAGCTATAAGCTCTAAGCGTTAAGCGTAAAGCTAATTACCTAAAGCCTCCATACTAAATGTTTATAATTTTACCTGTTTATATTTCCCGTTATTTTGCAGGAACCACTGGTAAGTTTTCTTTATTCCTTCTTCCAGGGTGGTTGAGGCTTGCCAGCCGGCATTTTTCATTTTATCCACGTTCATCAGTTTACGCGGGGTGCCGTCCGGCTTACTGCTGTCCCAGATAATCTCCCCCTTGTGCCCTACGGTTTTTTGTATAAGTTCTGCCAGTTCCTTTATCGTAAGATCTGTTCCCGTTCCTATATTATACAGGTTATCTGCTAATTTATTATTGAGGCCAAAATACACGGCATCTGCAAGGTCATCCACAAATAAGAATTCCCTCATAGGCGTGCCTGAACCCCACAGTTCTACAGGCACATGAGCGTTCTCCTTTGCATCGTGGAACTTCCTGATCATGGCCGGAAGCACATGGGAAGTCTTCAGGTCAAAATTATCATGTGTCCCGTAAAGATTAGTAGGCATCAGGCTTATATAATCTTTCCCGAACTGTTTTCTTAATGCTTCACAGGCTTTAACCCCGGCGATCTTGGCTATGGCATACCACTGGTTAGTAGCTTCCAGGCTGTCGGTAAGCAGGTACTCCTCTTTTAAAGGCTGGGGAGCCAGTTTAGGGTAGATACAGGAGCTGCCCAGAAAAATAAATTTTTCTACCCCCGTTTTGTGGGCTTCATCAATGAGGTTATTCTGGATCTGAAGATTTTCCATCAGGAACTGGTAGGGGTAATCATTGTTGGCAAGAATTCCACCAACCCTGGCCGCCGCATCTATGACCACTTCAGGCTTTTCTTCAGCAAAAAATCTCTTTACAGCCTGCTGATCGCGAAGATCCAGCTCCTTTGAAGCTTTGCCTATAAGGTTGGTATATCCTTCAGCCTCCAACTTGCGCCAGATGGCTGAACCTACCATTCCTTTGTGTCCGGCGATGTATATCTTGATGTTCTTGTTCATATTAGATAGTCAACCACTGAGTTCCTCGGAGTTCGGCACAGAGTGCCACAGAGGTTGCTTTGGGTTATTTTATTAATCTTTTAATTCCATTTTTTAAAGAGGCAACATTGAAATTAAGAAGCAATCCAATTTTACACCTGGATAGCTTCAAATATGTCAGCACTTGTGCAGTGTGCACATCATTTAAGGTTTCCACAGATTTTATCTCAACCACAACCGAACCTTCTACTAAGATGTCAATACGATATCCTGCGTTAAGCTTGACTTCATGATAAACAAGAGGTAAAGTTTTTTGTTTTTCAACACTTAAACCGGATTGTTTCAACTCGTAACAGAGGCATTCTTCGTAAGCACTTTCTAATAAACCAGGACCTAATTCAGAATGTACCTTGAAAGCACATTTTAGGATCTGTTCTGTTATTTTATTTATGTGCTGCATTATCTAACCACGGTGTTCACTGAGTTAGGCCCAGAGTTGCGCCGAGTTTTTATCTGTGACCTCTGTGCATTCCTCTGTGCTCTCTGTGTTTAAGCCTTACTATTCGAAGTAGTTTAGGATTTTATAACCACCTTCTTTTAAATGCTGATCCTTTCTCATCAATTCCACATCACTAGACATCATATCTTTGACCAGGTCCTTTAGATCGTATTCCGGAACCCAGCCGAGTTTGTTCCTGGCTTTGGAAGCATCCCCTATTAGTAAGTCTACTTCGGTGGGACGGAAATATTGTGGATCTACAGCTAATACTTCTTTACCTTCCTCTAACTGGAAGTCCGGATTGCTGCAGGATTTCACATAAGCTTTTTCCTCTACGCCTTCACCTTTAAACTCCAGTTCAATTCCCACTTCAGCAAAAGCCATTCTTACGAAATCCCGGACGGGAGTGGTTTTCCCGGTGGCGATCACCCAGTCTTCAGCTTCTTCAGCCTGAAGGATCATCCACATCATACGAACATAGTCTTTGGCATGGCCCCAATCCCTTTGGGCATCAAGATTCCCGAGATAGAATTTATCCTGCAAACCTAGTGCAATTCTTGCCGCGGCACGAGTGATCTTCCTGGTAACGAATGTTTCGCCCCTTAGTGGAGATTCATGGTTAAACAAAATCCCGTTGCAGGCATACATGCCATAAGCTTCACGATAATTTACCGTGATCCAGTAGGCATACATCTTGGCAACCGCATAAGGGCTGCGAGGATAGAAAGGAGTGGTTTCGGTTTGTGGCACTTCCTGTACTTTCCCATATAACTCGGAAGTGGAAGCCTGATAGATCCTGGTCTTCTTCTCAAGCCCGAGCAACCTTACCGCATCCAGGATACGCAAAGTCCCAAGGCCATCGGCATTCCCGGTATATTCCGGGGTTTCAAAAGAAACATGCACATGACTCATCGCCGCGAGGTTATAGATCTCGTCCGGCTGTATCTCCTGGATAAGACGGATAAGATTGGTACTATCGGTCATGTCCCCGTAATGAAGAATAAAGTTCCTGTTTTCTTCATGGGGATCCTGGTACAGATGATCGATCCTGTCTGTATTAAACAAAGAGGCCCTTCTTTTAAGCCCGTGTACAATGTAGCCTTTCTTAAGAAGAAATTCACTTAAATAGGCTCCATCCTGACCGGTCACCCCGGTGATTAATGCTACTTTTTTCATTTTAAAGCTATAGGCTTAAAGCTGTAAGCGATAAGCAGTTTTTAAATTTTGATTCCGGTTATAAAACATTTCTTCTTTGGTTTTACAATCTAATCTCTTTTCCCGCATTGCTACAAATAGCCAGGCCGGCGACTGTTTTCTACTCCAGAGTTGGGGCAAACCGGGGGCAACAGATCACCGGTTTTGGCTAAATTTTTATGCAGTTAAGGCAGGAAAATATTTTCCATTTCTAATGGATTAAATCCGGACTATTTTTTTCTAACTCCACATACACATCCTTTACCTTCTGCGATTCGGCTTTGGACAATACCAGCTGGGCATCTTTGGTAGAAACAAGAATACAGTTCCCCAGCCCCACAAAGGCGGTATGGCGATCTGAACCTAACACCATATTACCATTGACATCCACCGGGTGGCCCTGCTCCTTCAGGTAATCATACACCGCTTCAAAACTGCCCATATCACTCCATTCAAACTCCGCTTTAATTACCTTAATCTTATCACTCTTTTCCATCACGGCATAATCCACACTTACCGAAGGAATTTCCATAGAAGCTTCCAGAGGCAATTTACCTTCTTTATTTTGCTGCCAGGCCAGTTTGGCCTTCTCAAAAAGTACAGGGCTAAGTTCCTTTAACTCCTCAAGAAAAACCCCTGCCTTAAAACAAAACATCCCGCTATTCCACAAAAAATTCCCCTGTCTCAAAAAGTCCCTGGCGGTTTCCACACTGGGCTTTTCCCTGAAGGAAATAACATCCTGGCCTTTATGCTCTATATAGCCATAACCGGATTCGGGCCTGTTTGGAGCCACTCCAAAAGTGACTAAAACATCCCTGTGCGCAAGTTTTATGGCTTCTTTAATGGCACCTGAATACCCCGGACCATCTTTAATAATATGATCTGCCGGGGTGACCAGCAAAACATCCTCCTTAGCCGAAGCGAAGGCAGCAAAAGCAATTGCCGCAGCGGTATTACGAGGGGCAGCTTCCACAACATCGGTATAATCTGTAAGTTTTAACTTATAAAGACTATCTTCAGATAACTGCCGGTTGCCCTGGTTTCCAACAACCATAAGCCGATCTGAAAGAGCAGCATTTCGCTCTATTGCCAGTTCAAACAGGTTCCGGGATTGCCCATGCTTTTCAGCACCGGCACCCGCTGTGTTTTCAGAAAAAATGTTTAGGTATTGTTTAGGCCGTGAATGCCTGGAGAGAGGCCATAGCCTGCTCCCAACCCCGCCTGTGAGCAGGACGTGAATTACTGAAGACATTGTAGGTTAAGTTTTACTTCTGCCGAGTAGGGTTGGCAAAAAAATGCAAGCTTTTAATCTATTACCTGCAAAGCGCTTTTCATGGCTTCGCCGCTGCAAGTCCCATTGGGCTCTCACAGAAAAATTTTTATATTTTTTTAAGAAACCGGCCTTTACTTCCTTTGTGGAAAAAATAATCCCTGTGCTTCTTTGAGCGGACAAAACTATAATTTTTTGTATTCCTGTCAATGCTTTCTTGTTAATTTTTTTAACTAACATGGCTAAAAATTTTTAGAAAATTTTAAGAATTAAAGATTTCTTAATTTGAGATTTTCAAATATTAAATTTTTGAAGAGTTTTTTAAAGAAAAAGACAGCGACAGCTTCTAAAAATGAATGTTTTTTATTTTTTTGAAGATTGAATAAAAGACACTTAAACGGAGAATATTAGGATTTAGAAATAAAAAATTTCATCTGTATTTCAAAAGTAGAAAGAAAAATCCTACGAAGTACTGAGCTGATAGTTAAGCCGTTGGAGTTTTAAAGCGAAAAATCGATATCAGGTTCCAATCAGGTGGTGAAATCAGAATGGAGATTTAACTTAGCAGACAAATGCTAACTTAAACGGACAAACGGAGATCATATCAGACCCGGCTTTGCTGGCAGAATAGGGAGAATTTGGCGCATAAGCTGTTTCTTCTGTAAAAAAGCCTGTTTCTCCAAGGCTGCCAAAAACCTCATCTGTAGAGACATGAAGAAACCGGCTATTTTCATAGCCTTCTTTATATTTAAATGGCCCCTTCATCCAGTATTTATAAGCCACATCCAACAGGCAAAACGTGCCGCGCACGTTGGTTTCTATAAATACCCCCGGGTTTTGAATGGAATTATCAACATGGGATTCCGCAGCAAGATGAACCACCCCCGAAATGTCATGCGCCCGAAAAAGATCTTCTACCAGCTTCCGGTCACAGATATTTCCTTTTACAAACATGTACCTGTCATTATCCTTCACCTCTGCTAGATTGGCCTCATCCCCTGCATAGGTAAGCAGGTCCAGGTTAATAACATTCAGCACGGGATTAGATTCCAGAAAACAGGGTATAAAATTAGAACCTATAAAGCCGGCCCCACCGGTTACCAGAATGTTTCTTTTTTTTGACATAGCTTTTAATTACCTCAGAATTCTACTTCCTCCTATTATATAATTAATTAATCCCGCTGTGAAAATGGCCGTTCTCAACATTTCTTAAGGAACTTAATAACAGGTTCCTGCCCTGCAAAGATAATTTTTACAGAAATAACCTGAAAAGAGCGGCAGTTGCTTAAAAGCCGCGTCTTCCCCTCAGGACTTGTTAGCCCCAGGAGCTTTAGCCTTTAGATTCCTTATTTTCTAATAACACCGAACTACCTGTTTTAATCTTCAGGCCTTAAGCCAGAGGATCACTTTCTGTAACTGTAAAATTTTCAGCTTAAACATTAAAGTTATTAGGTTACAAAAACCCGGACAATTTTATTTTCTTTTAATCCTATCCAGCAGGTATTTTCCATAGCCATTTTTCCTTAAAGGCATGGCTAAGGCTTTTAAATCTTCTTTATTAATATAGCCTTTTTCGTAAGCGATCTCTTCTATACAGGCCACCTTTAAACCCTGTCTTTTTTCTATTGTGTGTATGAAATTAGAAGCTTCCAGCATAGATTCATGCGTCCCGGTATCCAGCCAGGCGTATCTGCGGCCCATGAGTTCTACTTTAAGATTGCCCTGTCTTAAATATTCTACATTTACTGAAGTAATTTCCAGCTCTCCCCGCTTACTCGGCCTAACCTGCTTCGCGATCTCCACCACAGAATTCGGATAAAAATATAAGCCCGAAACTGCGTAATTGCTTTTTGGCTGCTTTGGTTTTTCTTCAATGCTAATCACATTGCCATTCTTATCAAATTCGGCCACGCCATATCTTTCCGGGTCATTAACATAATAGCCGAAAACGGTGGCTTTCCGCTCCGTCTCTACGTGTTGCCGGGATTGTTTCAGCAGGCCGCTAAAGCCATGTCCGTAGAAAATATTATCTCCCAGCACCAGGCATACATCATCATCTCCAATAAATTCCTCTCCAATTATAAAAGCCTGGGCAAGGCCATCCGGGCTGGGTTGTACCTTATTCTGAAAGTTTATGCCGAGACCGGCACCATCTCCCAGCAGTTTTTGAAGTTAGGCAGATCTCCAGGGGTGGAAATAACCAGGATATCCCTTATCCCCGCAAGCATTAATGCAGACAGGGGATAGTAGATCATAGGTTTATCATAAATATTTAAAAGTTGTTTTGAAACCCCTTTGGTAACCGGATAAAGACGGGTGCCGGAACCGCCTGCTAAAATTATTCCTTTCATCTCCTGTTTACTCTAAGCTTAAAAGCGATTAGCTGTTTAAAAATTTATTTTACCAGGAACCAGCCATTCTTTAACTCCTCCCTGTTATATAGCATTTCTTCGCCGGATTCATAATCAGTCAACGTTTTTCCGGCAAAGGTACAAATAGCATGGCCGGCAGCAGTATCCCACTCCATAGTAGGCCCAAAACGCGGATAAACATCGGCCTTAGCTTCAGCCACCATGCACAACTTAAGAGAACTGCCTTTGGAAACCACTTTTACCTCGCCATGCATTTTCTTAAGGGAACTGATATACTCTTCAGTTTCAGCGGAAAGATGTGATTTACTGGCGACCACAGTGTATTCTTTATTCTCTACTGCTATTGGTAATTTTTTAGCTTCAGAAGTTATTTCTTCTATATTGGTTGTTTCAGAAATATCCTCAACCATAAAAGACCCGGTTTCCTTTTCTGCAAAATAAAGCTGCTTTAGCACAGGAACATAAATTACCCCCAGGATTGGCTTCAGATCCTCTATCAGGGCGATGTTAACCGTAAACTCCCCGTTCCTCTTTATAAACTCTTTAGTACCGTCCAGAGGATCTACAATCCAGAGACGTGGCCATTTTTTGCGTTCGGCATAAGGAGCATGTTTTCCTTCTTCAGAAAGCACTGGGATTCCCGTTTTGTCAAGAAAGGACGTAATGGTATTATGCGCGGCCATATCGGCTTTTGTAAGGGGGGAATTATCTGTTTTTTGCTGAATCCCGAAATCTTCCTGCTCATATACTTCAAGGATCTTTTTTCCTGCTTCAACCGAAGCCCTTATTGCGGTTTCTAATAGTGGATCCATATTTAAGTTCTCTTCAAAAGTTCTAATATTTTAAGTTGAAGGAGGTGTTTTTTCAAAACCTCCACAGAGTTTTTTCCCGAGGGTCCGGGCGTACCCTTGCCCCGGTGGCAAAACTTTTCAGATTAAATTTTTCTCCAACCTGAGTAAGTCCTCAAAATAAGCAATTGTTTTTACCAGGCCATCTTCTAAGGCAACCTGCGGCTCCCAGCCATTCAACTCCTTTTTTGCCAAATCGATTACCGGCTTGCGCTGAGTAGGATCATCTTTTGGCAGATCCAGGTGTACTATCCTGGATTTGGAGCCCGTGAGCTCTATAATTTTATCTGCCAGTTCCAGCATGGTAAATTCCCCCGGGTTCCCCAGGTTTACGGGCCCTGTAAATCCGTCCCGGCTATTCATCATTCTTATAGTTCCTTCCACCAGGTCATCTACATACTGAAAGCTACGGGTTTGTTTGCCGTCCCCAAAAACAGTGATATCATTTCCTTTTAAGGCCTGGACAATAAAGTTGGAAACCACCCGGCCATCATCAGGATTCATATTTGGACCGTAGGTATTAAAGATCCTGATAATTTTAATATTCACATTATTTTGCAAATGATAATCCATGAACAAGGTTTCGGCACATCGCTTCCCTTCATCATAACAGGAGCGCTGGCCTATAGGGTTTACATTGCCCCAGTAACTTTCGGGTTGCGGATGTACCTCAGGATCGCCGTATACCTCGCTGGTACTGGCCTGCAGGATCTTTGCTTTTACCCTTTTTGCCAAACCAAGAGTATTGATGGCGCCCATCACCGAAGTTTTTATCGTTTTAATGGCGTTGTACTGGTAATGCACCGGAGAGGCAGGACAGGCGAGGTTATAAATCTCATCCACCTCGGCAAAATAGGGCTGGGTGATATCATGCCTTACCATTTCGAAATATGGATTATCCAGCAGTTCGACAATATTTTTTTTGCTACCGGTAAAGTAGTTATCCAGGCAGATGACTTCATTGCCTTCTTGCAGGAGCCTTTTACATAAATGCGAGCCCACAAAACCGGCTCCTCCTGTTATTAGTATCTTTTTTCTTTCCAATTGATTTTATCTTTTTGCTTTTAGATAGCTGAGTTTAGTTCCAGCCGGTATTAATCCGGGACTCTACAATTTCCAGGATTTTTGTTATCTCAACCTCCAGGGCAGAATCTTCTGTCGAAACCTCCACATCTGGAGCAACAGGTTTTTCATAAGGCGCAGAGATCCCCGTGAAATTGGTAATTTCCCCAGCCCTGGCTTTTTGATATAAACCTTTTACATCCCTTTTTTCACATTCTTCCAGGGAAGTGGATACAAAAATCTCCAGGAAATTTTCTTCCCCAACAATATCTTTTATTAATTGCCGGTCACTCGCTAAAGGAGTAATAAAGGCTGAAATCACCACGATCCCGCTTTCCAAAAAGAGTTTGGCCACTTCTGCCACTCTCCTTAGGTTCTCCGTCCTGTCTTCTTCAGTAAAATGTAAATTGCAGTTCAGGCCACTTCTAATATTATCCCCGTCCAGGAGACAGGTGTGAACACTTCTTTTAAAAAGCTCTTTCTCCAGAAGTTTGGCAAGAGTGGATTTTCCCGCGCCCGAAAGGCCGGTAAACCATACCACTGTGGGTTTATGTCCCTTCAGATTTATTTTTTCTTCCCGACTTAGCGCCTCTTCTTCCAGGAAAAGATTCTTCATATTCTAAAAAATTATGAATTGATCTCAAATATAGGAATTCCGGAAAGCTTAAGCTGCCAATATGGTAAGATTGGAAATAATATTCCCTGGAAATTATACCACATCAGAAATTTTTGCCGTCACAAGGCAACCTATAGCCGGAAGGAACAGGCGCATTTTCTTTTTCCCTATTTCAGCGATATTCGCCTCCTGGTCTTTTAGCGCCCCCTGGGAAATTTTTACGGTGTCCCCTACAGAATATTTTTCGACCTTAACCGCATCCACCTCATCGTTTTCCAGCCAGTTCCTCAGAGTCTTAATTTCTTCATCCCTTACCACAGCAGGTTTGCCCAGCCAAAAAAGATATCTTACCACTCCAGGCGCATCAAATACCACAGAACGATCCTTGTCATGAAGGCGCACGAATATGTAAGACTTAAAAAGAGGGGAGGTAATTTTCTTTTTACGGTCACTCCACTGCCTTACTTCGGTGTGGGTTGGACAGTAGGTTTCCACCTTTAGCTTCCGCAAAGCCTTATCTACCTTCAATTCCCATTTTGGCCTGGTATACAACACGTACCACTTCATGATTGTCTTTAACATATTATCAATCCGGGTAGGGCACCGGAGGTTATTAAGATTATAAAGCTACAAATTTTAAATTTAAAGCAGTAAAGTAGTTTGGGAAAGGCCTTGAATTTGAGCACCACACGCAGGCATCCTTAAAAGTGGACATGAGCAGGTATTGGCAACTTGAGATGGGATTAAAATGATTTGAGGCTATTGTGCCAGGATCTACAGAAGATTTAAAACGTTAAATTTATCCGGTTCAGGGATTGTAGAGATTGTGTCCGCCACCAAGGGTAGCTACCCATAGCCAGTTCCCCTCATCGAGGAAAAGATCTGAAATATCGCTGGAGCTAATCGAACTGTTTTTTGGCACATGCCTTATTTAAACCCTGAAAGGAGAGCATAAAAAGCAGGAATATGGACATTAGATTTGATGTTCGTAATAAACAAATGAAAGCAAATATCTAAACAGAAACAGGATTTCCAACACCATACTTCAGAAATAAAAATTTTGTTCACAATATAGTCCTAAATCAGATTTGATAAAGTGGATAAGGATAGTAAAAAAAGCCGCAATATTTATGTATGGGACACCAATTGGAAGAAAAAAATGTTCCTGTAACCTTTTCTCCCTTAAAATGTTCTTCACCAAGATATTCGGGTATAATCAAAGTGCCACCGAATTAGACACCTTTTATTTGATTCCAATTGATTTTATTTGATACAGCCAAAAATGAAAAAACCCGTAAACAGTGAAATTTACGGGGTTTTGATTTTATTTAATTTGCAAAAAGTACTCGAGGTGGGAGTACGCGAGTATTGGCAAAAGCCTTAGCTACTGGGCTTTCCAGGGGAGGCTTTTTGGAGTGCCCCCGAATTAGACACCTTTAACATTTTCTTAAATTTTTATTTACAAAACAGGCAAGAAAAAGTGGTGAAAAATTCCAATTGTGAAAACCGGGTCCTAATAAATATTCTATAATGTGATCGCCAAGTTTTTGATTTTAATCCGTTGCCTACCAAAAAGCTGCCTTATTCTTTAGTTTACTCCAGAAACCTTCTTCCTCAGCACCATAGGAATAACCATACTTATTACCATAACCAAAATTTGATAACTCAACATCATTTAATACGAATCCAACATCATGCAGTTTTCCATCTCTTTTCGCATCAAGCGCGAATTCCTGAAGCTTCTTCTCTGTATAACCGGCTCTAATCATATATAAGGTAAGATCTGCATATTTATTAATAAGAAAGGTATCTGCTACAAGCATAGAGGGCGCGGTATCCACAATCACATAATCAAATTTAGATTCCAGCTCAATAAATAATGTAGCTGTCTTATCCTGTCTCCATAATTCTGCCGGGTTAGGCGGAATGCTGCCTGAGGCCAGCAGAAACAAGTTTGAATGGAGTTTAGAAGGTTTAATGAGGCTTTCAAGACTATTTTGACCATTGACCAGAAAGTCACTAACTCCTAACATATTTTTTGTTTGAGTCTCATATCTCTGTAATTGCGGATTTCTAAGGTCACCCCCTACCACAACCACCTTCTTACCGCTATTGGCAAGAGTCATGGCAAGGTTAAAGGCGGTGAAAGTTTTTCCTTCTCCTTTTACCGTAGAAGTAATAAAGATCTTTATTCCCGTTTTTTTATCGCTGCTGTTAACCAGTAAATATTGCAGGTTGGTATGTAATATGCGGAACGCTTCGGCCAGAATGCTTCGGTCACTTTTCTCAATAATATCCTTTTGATTTTTTGCAACTTTTGGCACCTCTCCCACAATCGGTATTTCTTTCGCCGCCCGTTCAATATCTGCACGGTTCCGTATTTTATTGTTAAGCAGATTCCTGATATAGATTATCAGGAACGGGATCATTATTCCCAGGATTAAAGCGGCCAGTAAGATAATCTTTGGTTTTGGAGAAACCGGTGCCTTAGAACTGTAGGCACGATCAACAATTTTAGCTTTAGGCGCAGTTACGGCAAGAGAAAGAGAATTCTCTTCCCTTTTCTGCAAAAGGAATAGGTATAAAGCTTCCTTAATATTCTGCTGGCGTTCAATCCCTCTGTATTCCCTTTCCTTTGAGGGTACAGCTGCGATTTTAGAGCCTATCACCGCACTCTGTCTATCCAAATCTTTTTGAGCGATCCTTAGATTTGACCTCATGCGCTCCAGACTTTGAAGTACATTCGCCTTGATCTGTTCGATCTGAGAATTTAATCTGATTACAAGAGGATTTTTAGCTGTACTTCCGCTCAAAATACGATTGCGCTCCAGTACCAGTTCATTGAATTTAATGATACTCTGGTTCACTCCTTCCTCCTGGATGCCGAGATTAGAAGGTAATAAGCCGTTTTCTTCATCGTTATTAATATAAGAAATCATCGCATTAGCCAGCTCCAATTGTGTTCCAACTTCAGCCTGCCGCTTATTATATTCACTTGCATTCTCAATAATAATGGATGATTCGGCTTCAATATCAGTAAGACTGTTAGACTCCTTAAATTCTTCTTTCCCTGTTTCTACAGAGTCGAGTTCTTCATTGATAATAGAAAGTCTTTCATCAATAAATTTAGCTGTATTCCTTGCTACCAGATTTTTATCTTCTATGGCTTCCCGATTATATTCCATCACCAACTGATCCAGTACATCTCGTGCTTTTTCACGAACCTGATCTTCCAGCCCCAGTTCTATTAAAGTAGAATTCTTATCGGTCAGATTAATCTGTAGCTTCTCGCGGTAGTTAGAGGCCGTTGCATCTATTGTTGAGAAATTAACCAGGATCTCCTCGTAATCTTCGTAATCGCTTAGTTCATTCTTTTGAACAAGTACTTCAGCAAATCCAAGATTTATTGCCCTTCCTGCATCGGTTTTATCGACCTTTGCTGTATTTATATTTTTTAGCTGAAAATCCTTCCCTGCTTTTTCAATCCTAAAGGTAGTTCCTACTTCAGGATCTATTTCAGAAAGAAGCTCCTCATCAATCTTTAACACCTGTACTATAAACGGACTTTTAGAATATAATTCAATAGTCTTAATGCCGACATCTTCAAAATAACGAATATTAAGATCCAGAGCCCTGGTAACATTCGCCATCATCCTTCGGGATTTAAGAATCCCTATTTCATTTTCTATTGAGTTTGTTCCCATCCCATTTAGCAAACCCAGATCTGCAAAAGCAGCCATTTCAGAAGAAGGACTCTTGCTATCTTCATCCTTTATAATAATGCTTGCTGTAGTGCTATACGTGGGAATACTAAATTTTAGATAGGCAAAGGCGGCGGCTACACATATAATCACCCCCAGAACAAACCATGGCCAATACTTTAAATATTTCTCAAGCTCCTCTCGTAAATTTATTTCTTCTTCCTGAGGCCTGCCTGTTGTATGTTGTTGTTGTGACATAACTTAATTGGTAATTAAAACTACTAAAGAGACCAATACAGAAGCGATAGAAATATAGACTCCTGCATTCCTATTATAGCTGGCAGATTGCCTTTGTGCCCTATTTGGTTCTACATAGACTACATCATTTTGCTGAAGATTATAAAATGGAGAGTCCACAATTCCCGGATCTGTTAAATCAAGATATTTATAGGTTTTTTTGCCCTGATCTTCACGCATTACAAGGACGTTATTCCGCTTTCCATAAATACTAAGATCACCTGCCAGTCCCAAAGCTTTAGGAAGGGTTAAATATTCATCACGAATTTCAAAGGTTCCCGGACGATTCACTTCCCCTAAAACACTCACCTGAAAATTAACCAGACGAATATTTACGATTGGCTCCTGAACATATTCCCGGATTTCAGATTTTAATTTTTCCTGAAGATCCTGCCTGCTTAGCCCGCTAACATTCACTGTTCCCAAAATAGGAAATTCAATATTTCCTTCTGCATCCACCAGGTAGGTTTGAAGTTGTTGACGACCGGTAACAGAAAATCCACTATCTCCCTTTTCTGGCATACCCATTACAGGAAGATTAAATGGCATTGCCGCTGCCTGCTCCGGTGCAGAAACAACAATGGTAAGCAAATCATTAGGCTTTATCTTTAAACTTTTATCCTTGTTCATTTCCAGGCGTTCACCAGCCTGTTCCAGTCCCTGGAAATATACAATCTCTTTTCGGGAAACACAGGAACTTAGAATACACATACAAAAGACTACCTGTAAGGCTATTACGATTTGGGGTCGCTTCATTTTCATCATTATAAATTGGCTGCGAATATAAGATTCTTATAGAAGAAATTCACAATTTTTTAACGTTTTATAAATGCTTTATAGTTAGCTGAAATCAATTGATAACTGACACCTGCTTACTGATTATTGTTCCTTGACAAATGTTTAATCCAGGCCTCATTATAATTCCTCAACATATTTGCCAGCCGGGGCATCCCAATCCTGAACTGTCTTGCTACAGGATCCTCATTATTATAGGTATATTCCCATCTGAATTCTTCTGTAGTTCTTAGCTCGAGCTTTTTACTGCGAAGGATCTTACCCGGAAATAGGGAAAAAGCGAACTGAAAACCACCCGTTACCCCAATATCGGTTCCGGCTGCGAACAGTCCTATTTCTGCAGCTTCAAATTGTTTTATCAGGTCTAAGCGAGCTCCTTTATCCTTATACAAAAACTGACCAATACTTAATTTAAGGCTCGTATTCTCTATTCCGGTTCTCCATTCTACATCGGCTACTCCATATAGGTTATCCATAGACTCAGAATAATATTCCAGACCATACAGCCTATAAAATCCCGTCACTCCGCCGGCAAAACCAAAACTCCATGTAGAAGCCAAACGTGCATACCTGTATTCCAGATCAAAACCATAGCGATCATTATAAAAAGTTCCTGCACTCAGGCTAAAAAAATGAGAATTCCAGGGCTGGGTAAAATAATGCAGCATACTGGGGGCCGCCCGTAATTTCATGCCTTGATTATCCAGACTATTCACAATTGGAATGCTGATTCCCGTTTGCAGGCTCAGGCCCGGAGCCAGGTAAAGCCGGGTATCCAGCAAAACATTAAACTTGGTTTCAAAAGGATCTTCATAATAACCGTAACGGGAAACTACTTCGGGATGTAATCTAAAATTAAAACGGTAGTTTCTAAAAACATTATTATTTTTAGCAAAAAAATTCTTTTCTTCTGCATCCAGGGAATGGAATTTATAAGTCTCAGCATCATAAACACCTACGTGCTGGTTATGATAGAGCGGGATCCATTTAATATCATTTTTCTCTAGATCATCTTGATCTTCGAGGATCATCCCTGCGAAGAACATGCTATGATACGGGTTTCGGAATTCCCTGTGTTCAAAAAACAGCTTCAGGCTATCTGATTTATCCTGAATAATTAGGTTTTCGAAACCTTGCTTCCAAAGAGTTTTCTTTATCTCCTGGGCCTTCAGACTTAAACCGAGAAAAATGAACAACAGACTAATACCTGAATTTCTCATAGCTTCTTAAAGTTTTAGGTAAAAAGTCCAGTGAAAAATTTAATGCGGCACTAAAAGCCCATTCCTTTCCCTCGTAAGTATATCCCTGAAGATTAAGCCAGTCCCAGGGCTGGATAAAAACACCAGCGTTTAGGGTATTTGAATCATATTCAGCCATTGCACCTCCCCATTGAACAGGTTGATAAGAAAAGCCGGCAAAAACTCCGGTAAGATAATTGGCATTTAGCCTGGTTTCTGTTTTCTTTTCAATATGAAAATCCAGAAAAGAATTCGAATCATTTTTTTTCAGAAAGACATAAGGAGAACCATAGCCGGTAGTAAGGCTAAAATCCCCAAAACCCGTCTTAAAATTTTTTGTGAGCGCCAGATAATCATGGGCAAGATAAGGTGCGGCCGAGCCCGGCGGGGTCCATCCCAATACTATAGCCGGCCAGTATTTTTTTTCCTTTAGAAGCCGAAATCCAAAATCCAGTTGACGGTCTCCTATACCAAGTTTATTGATTTTTGCCCGGGCAGGGCGATGGGCTATGCTAAGATTGACTTCAAAAAATGAGGTTATAGAAGCTCTTGCGTTGTAAAACTGGACATCGGTAAATTCATTGCCGAATACACTATAATTTCCAGGCATAAGCGCATATGAAAAACCCAGCGGTTTATCCTCAAACCATTCTGCTGAGGGGGTATTGATGTACCCTGACTTTCCCATGATATTGACCTGGGAGGTCACATCTTTCGGGAAATATATAATGGAAAGAAAAAGAATTATTTTTAAACGCATGTACTTTTAAGTACTGAGAAGTGAGAAGTGAGAAGTGAAATTGTATAAAAAAGAGTTGTTTCCCGGGCTTATGAATTAGTACGATTACTAAGCTGAAACTGGCTACCGCAAGGCAATATGGTTTCAGCTTCTCTTTGAAACTATTAGACCAAACCGGAAACAACTCCTTTATAATTAGGCTTTTAAACTAGCTTCCAGATCCCTGATTATGACAGTTATTGCTAGCAGCTGTTAATTTAGCATCAGCTGTAGCCTTAATTGCGGCGAATTTAGCTTCTACTTCAGCAGTTCTGGTATCTCTTAAACCTTCAGCAGTTTGCTTTTCAACCGCTTCTTTATCTTCTAACTTTTGAGAAGCCGCATTATACCATCTGGTTAAATTTGAGCTTGCCTGTACTAAATAGATTAAAGCGAAAGACCTGATATTAGATGCAAGAGCAGGTGAATCACCTTCAATGGAATCAGCATAATTTATCAGATTTGTTGCCCCGCTTAGCAAAGAGTTGAAATATGTATCGTAAGCAGTGTCCACATTTGCCTGCCTTGAAGTAGTACGAGCTTCAGCCTCACCAAGCCTTCTTTGGTAATTGGCCTCGATAGTAGCAATATTTTCCTGACGTTTAGTAATTGCCGGTGCCATAGCTTCATCATAAGCTTCCTGGGCAGCTTCAAAACAAGGACCAGACTGTTGTGACTGGCTAAACGTATTTTTAGTAGAAAAATCTCCTTCAAAACCTTTTAATACAGATTCGTTAAACACAGAAAAAGTTTCTAAATCGGCACCAAAATCTACAGATGGTAGTAATTCAAGAACTTCTGCAGGAGCATCTTCAAGACTTGTAGCTACTGCAGCTAAATCACCTTCCAGGCCAGTCATATTCAGGATCTCTTCTGCCCTGTTAGCATCTAAAGCATCTGCTTCAGCTTTAGCTTCGGTAGAAAAACCGGCACTAAAATTTTCTACTGCATCAAGGCTCGCCTGAGTTTCAGCGCTTACATCTCCCGAACCGTCTCCAAGGTCTGCGACAATAGCCGTAGTTTTTTCAGATTCCTCTATTCCGCCGGTATCGGGTTCGGTAATTTCGGGATCTTCATCCTCTACGGTTTCCAGCTCTTCAAGATCTTCAAATTGATCTTCAAAGTCGTAAGTAGGAGGGGTATCGTCGTCCTTACTACAGTTAACAAATAGCAGACCTGCCAATGCAAGACTAACATAAAGACCGGGCCTTCCGGCTGAACTTAAAAAATTGATTTTCATAAGATTGATTAATTAAATTGGTAAATATTAAAATTGAATAAATAAAACCTTTATTAAAGCGACTTAAGAGAAGAAGTTGGTATTTCTTATAAGCCCCCGAAGTTGCACTCTAATTCCATCCCGGTTTCTTTTTGAAACTATAACTTTTAACTTCCTGTTCTTCTTGAGAATTTCGAATATAACGGCTATGCCCAGAAAAATTAAAAGCATAATAAAACTTAAACTCAGGCTCTCGAATATTTTGCTTAAAAATATAAAAGCGACAATAATAAGAATATTTATTGCACCCAACACCAGACTAGCCTGTTTATGGCTTAGTTTATTATCCAGCAATACATGATGCAGGTGATTACGATCTGCCTCAAAGGGACTTTTCCCGTCCAGCAAACGCAAAATAATCACTCTTAAAGTATCATATACTGGTAAAAATAAAATTGCCAGTACAAACAGTACACGATTCTCCGGCATAAAACCTTCATCCAGTAAAAGTGGAGATTCATTTCTTACTAATATTTTAAGGCTTAAAAAAGCGATCAAAAAGCCTATGGTTAATGAACCTCCATCCCCCATAAAAATCTTTCGATGCCCCCGGGAAAAATTATATCTTAAAAATCCTGCCAGCACTCCTACCACCGTAACGCTTAGGAGTACAAAATAGGGCTCTCCTATAAGATGAAATATTACTGCAAAAGAAGAACAAATCACAATGCCGGCAATCCCGGCCAGCCCATCTATCCCATCTATAAGGTTGTAAGCGTTAATAAGAGCTATTACAATCAGCAGTTTTAATCCATAACCAAGCCATAAAGGAATTTCATGAATTCCCAAAAAACCATGAAGATCATTTAAAAGTAATTCCGGTGAAAAAATGATGAATCCCGCTGCAAAGACCTGACTTATAAATTTTAACCTTGCCGTTGATATTACCAGGTCATCTTTTAAACCAGCCATAAATAAAAAGGTGAGACCTATAATGAGATGATTCCCGGTATAGGAAGTACGTAGACTTTGCAGGATACTGATGATCAGGATCAACACCAGGAAAAAAGCAACTCCTCCAAAAGATGGAACCTCTATCCTATGTGAACTGCGATGATTAATTTCTTTTACCAGTTGCTTTTCTTTGGTTACCCAAAGTACTTTTGGTATAAAATACCAGGTTAAACAGAAAGCCAGTAAAAATGTTCCAAATGTAAAGAATAAGGTATAGCCCCGGAAAAGTTCCAGTAAAACCTTTTGATCTAAAATATTCATTTTTGTTAATTTATCGGGTTAGTAGTTAACCTGATCTGCAGGGAGATTGGTTGTGGTAAGCAATTAATATATGTTCAATAAAATTTTAATTTTTCTTTCTGCTGTTTTTCCATCCCAAAGCGGGATATTCCCTCCCTGTTTCCATTCCCCGACCATTACTTCGTCCAGGTATAGCTTTAGGTTCTTTAATCGGTTCCTAATCATTCATTCCTTCCCATGGTGATGGTTTCTTACATAACTCAGTCGAATACTTTGTATTAAACTCAAGCACGAAAATGAGTGAAAAAAAAAGGCCACTCCTCCAAAGGAAGGTGTTTCCACCGTATGGGAACTACGACCGACAACTGCGGCAGTAAGTTTTTTCTCTTTACTTACCCATAGGACTTTGGGAATAAGATAATAGGTTACTACAAAGGTCCCCAGGAATAAGCAGCCAAGGAAAATTTCGTAATTCGAACGAAACAATTCCAGGATAAGGTCCTGATCAAGAATGTTCATAATTGAAAGATTTTGGTTGGTGTGTTCTCGATACACTCCACAAAACCGTCAGTATTTTTGAGCCGTTCGTCACTTCGAGTGTTTTAAAAAAGCGAGAGCTTTTTAAAAAGTATCAAGAAGAAGAACGGTGAAAAACGTGTCGAGAACAGGTTTTGTGAATCACTCGAACTGACGAAGGCCATCAGCACGAATGGAAGCATCGAATTTGATTAATGAATTAAACAATCGCGTAGCGACGGATAAAATTATCTTCTTATGGGTTATATAAAAGGGTAGAAGTACTGTAATGTTAATATAAATAATAAAAATTAATTATCTAATTTAAAATCAGTAGAATCAATAATGACCTGTTTATTATGTGTCAGACCATTTTTTCTATAAACAAGAATCGTATTCAGATAATCTATTGGATAGGTCGAATTTGAAAAGATCAAGCGTTTTATGGCTCGCGCAAATTTACCAAGAATGACTTCCTCTGTATCTAACTCCTGATGATATTCAGAGGGGTCAATCAGTTCTAAATTGTAATCATCAAATCTTTCTGGATTGAGATATTGAATTTCTAAGGAAAACGTGGTGTCATTTAATAAAGCTGTCAAATGTTCTTTATTTTTGAAGTGCAAGTTTAATTTGTTCATCTGTCTTGGTTTTTTTATTGACATTAATTTTCTAAAGCAGGATCTTCTGTTTGGTTTAATTTTTCTTTGATAATGGTATCATATACATTTAGTAACTGCTGCCAAATCTTCTGAGAGTCAAATTCCTTTTCTACCCTAGTTCTCCCTTTTTGACCCATGGAGTTTCTTAACTCTGAATCATCAATTAGCTTTTCAAGGCCTCTTTCAAATGATTTGTAATTGATATACTCACAAAGAAGACCGGAAACATTTGCTTTAATACTTTCTCGGCAACCAACTACGTCAAAAGCAACTACTGGTAATTCCATTGCTGAAGCTTCAATGGCGACATTGCCGAAACCTTCACGATGAGATGGAAAGGCAAAAATATCGGCTGCTGCAAAATAATTTTGAACATCCTTCACCCAGCCTGCCTGATGAATTCTCGGATGGCTTTTTATACAAGCAAGGACGTCTTCTTCTAATGGATCAAAATTTTCATATTTTCCTTGTAGCAACAAATGGATGTGAGAATACTTTTGAGACAAGGAATTGAATGCCCTTACAAGTTCATTAATTCCCTTATCATTCCTTAAACGCCCTGAATTAAGAATTAATATATCATGGTCATTTAACCCTAAGTCTTTTCTAATGCTTACCCTTTCTTCATTTGTTTTAGCTGTCTTCCTAAACTTTTTTAAATCAACCCCATTACTAGAACCAGAGCCGAAAACTACTATTTTTTCTGCTCTACAAATATTTTTTTCTATTACATCCTTTCTTATTTCCTTGGAATCGCTTAGAACAATTAATGATAATGTACATACCAATTTTTCAATTTTTTCATAAAAAAAGCGGGTAAACCCGGTGGTGCTTTCATATGCACGGCCGCGAAGGTTGTAAACAATATTTCTGTGGAAAGAAAAGTAAGCAGCAAGAGAGCCTATTAAAGAAGCTTTTGGTGTAGAGATATTTATTATGTCAAATCGATTAAATATAAAAAACCAGGTTAACTTAAGTAGACTGTATAGGTCATGAAAAACAGAGGGTTCTCTTTTTAAATGAATAATTTCGGTTTTAAATCCCTGTTCTCTAAGCCATTCATGTTCTACACCGGCAGGTGCAAGTCCGGTAATTTCATACCCATTTGCTCTCAAAAATTTAAACTGGTCTCTATACAACCCGTGCAGGTTCATTGCTGAACCTATAATAATACAGATTTTTTTGTTTGGCATATATTTACACTTTTTTGTTTGGAACATTAAAACCCGCCTTCTTTTTAGTGTTTTTCAAATAAAGAGATAGGAGATACCCAAATGGCAATGCCATCATTGTTGTGTATTTATGTTCTGTAGCTCCAAAGAAATTTTTATTGTTAGCTATAATACTACTGGAAACAAAATGAACAGCCTGTTTAAATCTTAGAGAAAAGGAATGTGCTTTCTTCATTCTATCAAGCCTATAGAAAGCAAACGAATTAGGATTTTTAAGGTAAGAGGTTATTTTATTATTAGAATTTCCATCGGGAAGATATTCTACGACACAAAACACCTCATTAAAGACTAATAATTTATAGTCCTGATCAATTTGTCTGTAAACATAGTCCTGAGCCGGAAATTTCTCTCCTTCAAAAAAAGGATATGGTAAATATTTTCTTATCACCTCCGTCCGGTACACATATTTTTTGTCACCTTTTACTTTATGTATATCTATCAATTCCTGGAAAGTCGCTTTTTTCAGATTATTAGGGAATTTAGTACCAATGACATCTCCGTTCTTGAAAATATCCAATCCAACCATTCCTGCGTAAGCATTACTTCCGTGGCTATCCCAGAGGTTTATTATTTTTTCTACTCCATCGTCAGGCATAAAATCATCAGAATCAATACAGACACTAAGAGGAGTGTCGATATTTTCGTATCCTTTATTATGGGCGCCTAACATTCCCTTGTTTTCCTGATATATGTAAACAATGGATAAATCCTTCTCGGCAATCCAACTTTCGACCAGACTTTTTGTGTTGTCCTCTGAACCGTCGTCTATTACTAACCATATAAAGTCTTTAGAGGTCTGTTTTTGCAGACTTTGATATAATTGAGGTAAACAATATGCGCGATTGTATGTAGCTGTGAATACGGTAAGTTTTTCCATTAGATTAGAATAACATTCATTATATAGGTGAAGAGAAAATATCCAAGGATAACTCCTCCTATTTTCTTGTGCTGAGATTTGAATATTTCTCCCTTTAAAAGCGGGTAAATTATAATTATACCTAATAGAAACCAGGACAAATAAGCAAACCTATTGGAGAAACTTGCAGTAATTATGAGTATCCAAAAACCATTTGCAAAAAGATAAATATTAAACAGCCTAGAATAGAGTTTATCTTTAAAGTTTCTCTTGAATATCATATACCAACCTGCAACAACACCTGTGGCGCTATAGAGGAGAAAATCCCATCTGAAACCCCTGTTATAACCAGATCCGAAATCATCATCTGTCAAATACATACCCATACGGTCATCCCCAAATCCCAAATTGGTTATCGCCGTTTCAAGAAAAGATCCCGCAAATAGAGATAAAGGGATACTGATCAACCAAAACTTTAGGTAAATACTTGAAGAATTATTTATCTGGGTAGTAAAAAAACCAAAGGCTGGTAAAAGCATAGACTTATGCATCCCAATTGAAACCAGAAGCCAAACAATTTGATTCCGTCGTTTTTCTCTTGAAATTGCAAATAAAAATATAGAAGTTGCTATTCCGTTACGAATACCATTAGTCCCGTAAGCCCAAAAGGAAAAGGATATTACGAGCATTAAAAAGCCGTAGAACCAGTATTGTGCAAACCATTTTTTGCAGGCTAAGAACAATGGAACCACATATAAAGTTGCACAAAGGAAAAAGAATGCCTGGACCGTCATTATCTTTGAAGCTCCGAACATTAGAAAATAAAAGAGAAAATCGTACTCTACTGAGAGATTTGGTGAATTTTCAAATCTTTCAAACATTTTAGCATAAGTGACCATGTCAATAAAGACTCCGTCGATAGGACGAAGGCCTATATATGCTAAAACGAAAAGGAACAGACTTATTCCGGTGGTTCGTATGTATTTTAAATTTAAATAATTATCAATGGCTATTATCTGCGTATGTAAAACTGTGAATAGAACAACAGCTAACATCGTGTAGTAATAAAACGAAGTATAAAATTGTATAGGTATAAAATCTATTGTCACTTCACTATTTTTATTCAGCAGAGTAAATGGCTTCTATTTTCTTGCTACTTGATTGTATATCAAAACCACTTTTTTTAATTATTTCTAATCTCTTCTGTTCATTCATCCAACTTTTCTTTTGAACAGCGAATAAATCATCACACCATTGTTGGAGGGAGGAATTTAATGATCTAAAGGTGATCAGTCCCACCCCTAAATCAACTTCATTCGAAACCGTATTTGAAACTATTGCAGGGATTCCAACAGATTGAGATTCCACTAGTACAACGGGAAAACCTTCGTGTAAGGACGGTAGGATCATTACATCTGAACCTGCAAGAATTTCCGGAATGTCTTCTCTTAATCCTAAAAACGAAAGGTTATTTTTTAAACCATCCTTTCTAGATTTATCCTGGAATTCTTTTAATAAAGAACCATTACCTACAAATACAAAATGAAAGTCTTTATTTTGTTCTTTCATAAATCTGGCTAGTTTCAGTGTAAAACTATGGTTTTTTATATGATTAAATCTGCCGACTTGTACTATGATCAACGTTTCTCTGGGAATTTTCAAGAGGTCACGGAGAAAGCTCGACTTCTTTTTTCCTATCTCATTAAACAGGGCAGTGTCAATAGCATTAGGAAGAACAATAAATTTTTTGCGATACGGAAATAAAAAAGATCCAGCTTCTTTACCGCAGGCGATAAATTGAGTAGCAAGATTATTTATAAGGACTTGAGATAGTTTTTTGTATGGAAGGTTATATATCGCTTTGCGATTATTTTTATTACTTGTGCTGTGGGAATGAACAATTCGTTTTTTTACACCGGCTAGATAGGCTGCTAACAAATGAAACCCGCTACTCAAAAGCATGTGACAATGTATAGTTTTTATATGATTTTCCTTCTTTAAAAATTGGTTTACAGCAAGCATTTTTTTTAATGGATTGCTAAATTCTTCAGAAGGAAGCCTATAAATTTTACCTCCTAAAAGTTCTATTTCATGATCATAATCACATACCTCGCCAGTGAAGTATAAGAAATCAAATTGAAAATTCTTGCGATCAATAGCTCTATAAAGGTTCATTATCATTGTTTCAGCACCTGCCCTATCCATTCGCCCTACTATATGCAGAATTCGCTCCATTTAACCTTTTAAACTTTTTAGTGGAACTTCTCCGATTGTATCGTTTTTAATGCCATACAAGTATCTACTATCGTTCTGATACATTTTAAGAATTTTGTCAACCATAACCAGGCGGTAAGCAATGGTAATGGGATCTAGATGCAATTTCTTTTTGCTTTTCAAGTATGCCTTAACTCGCATTGGCAAATTTTCGGATAACAGGATTTGAAACTTCGACACAAAAGTGTTTGAACCATTTGGTTTCAGTTCCAGTTTTTCTAATTTGTCCTGCACGCTTGCAATCAGGCTAGAAGAAAAATGTTTGTTTCCCGAGAGTTGTTCGAGATAGTCCTTCAAAAATTTTATCCCTGTGTCATTTTTAAAAATATTTGCTTGGTTAGGTATTGAGGGACTAGCTGCAAAGGAAACACCGCTTTTATCTAGTTGCTTACTCAAATCAACAATAATTTTCTTGTTACCTTTTTTTCTATCCTCCAGGGTGGAGTATAGATGAAAAAGTTTACCCGACATTATAGGAGATCTACTCTCCATATAAGATGCAGTTATGTCGTTAAAGGTAGAAATAACAACTGGAATTCTTAAACTAACATAAAGTCTATCTCTCCACTGTAGGTATGACTCTCTATTTTTCTTGTTCAAGTTTGCAGGATCTTTTTGCAGGTCAAAAAAACCATTAAGATCGTAATCCTCATAATTTTCGTAGTCTGTAAATTTATTTATTCCCGTATGGGTGCGGGCCATTATATTATTCAAATCTAGTCCTTCAGTGAAAGGAATATCTCCGCGCACTACTACTTTGTATCCTTTTTGGGTTAGACCACTCCAAAATTTAAAGGAATCTGTATATGCGTTAAAATGATCAATTCTGCCTTCACTGTGGAGAACAAAGTCGTGCAGAAGCTTATCTTTATCCTCTACTTCTGATGGTATTACAATATCCAGATATTTCCTTTTATAACAGTGGGCGATTTTTCTGGAAGCTACCTTATCATTAAAAACAGATCCATCAGATGGAACGCCCCAATTTATAAGATCAACAGTAGATAAATTAGGATATTTTTCCGTCAAATAAAGAAGTAGTCTACTATCATTGCCTCCAGAGAGAGGCAAAAGTATTTCTTTGGGATTATTTCGATCTAAAGAGGAAACAATATTTTTCACTAGTTCTGAAGTAAATTTTTCTTTTATTTCCTTAAAAGAAAAATTACTCTCTATCTCATAATTATTATCACACTTATCTTTTTCTGTCAAATTCCAGTTAGAGAAATTAAAGTTATACAGAGTTCTGGGTAAAACCATTTTAATATTTGAATCCCACGAAGAAAAAACTCCTTGAGTACCAGACGACAAAAACCAGGATAAAGTAGATTTTTCGACCTTGTAAGTTCCTTTTAACATTGTAATAGCTCTTTGAGATGTAGAAAGAATGATCTTTTCGGAATCATAGTAGTACCAGAGTGTTCTTGACCCAAAGGAGTCACAAAAAAATTCCAAGTTGTTCTCGTTAAAACGAATGAAAGCATAAGAGCCATCTGGTACATCTTTACCCACACTCTTATATTCATTTGTTTCGGAATAGACTTTACCCATTTCTACAAAAGAGGTGTCCTTTATTATTTCATCATTTTGAGCGGCTATAAAGGTATTTTTAGAAAAGGCGCTCTTAAAAATGGTATGTTTTACGTAGGGTTTAATTTCAATAGGAGTTAATCTATCACAAACCTTTTGTAAATTGTCCTTGACAATCTGTTGAGGTTGCTCGTTAAAGTAGGTAATGAAGACGTATTTTGCCATTAGTCGATAGTTCTAACCAGGATGTTTAATTTCTTACTAAAGCTCTTTGGAAGCGATAGATTTTTAGAGGTAAATTAAAATTATTTATTGCGGACCAAAGCAGAATTTTGTGAACTGGAGAGAGAGAATTGTTCCCAAAGACTTCATCATTGACTTCATGAAAAATGTTTGCTATTCCAGTCCCGGATTGTTCCCTGTTAAGTAAAACAAAAAGTTTATAGGAAAGCTTCATGTTTCTAATAGGTTTGAGAAACTGCGGATTTTCACTTAACAACTTTTCAGATTGATTGATTACGAATTCATATGCTAAAAAAGATTCTGAGGACAGCTTGTTTGAATAAGAAGTCTCTCTTTGTATATATCTATAAACCGTTTTATGAAGAGTACTTACTTTTGGCTTTTTAGTCAAGATTTTGATTAAGATGAGCTTATCCTCCATGTAATCTCTTCCTTCCTCAAATTGAAGACCATAAAAGAGTTTTTTACTGATTAATTTGTTCCAGAGAGCTGCATGAACTTTACCCTCTAAAATCATTAGTAACAAATGATCATAATCAATAATTGGTTTATGTCTAACAATATCTTTTGATGATGAATTTTCAATTATATAATCTCCAATTACTATATCGCTGCCGTTGTTTTCTGCTTGAGTAACTAGTTCTAAAAGAGCATCATCTAATAGGATATCATCAGCATCAATCTGCAGAATATATTTGCCGGTGCTGTTTTTTAAACCTGCATTCCTGGCTGAGCTAACTCCTCCATTTGACTTGGTCAAAACTTTAATTCTGCCATCATTACTAGCAAATTTTGTGCAAATGCTCAAAGAGTTATCTGTAGAACCATCATCAACTAATATTATTTGAAATTTCTGATAAGATTGACCTAAAATACTCTCAATACAATTAAAGAGATAGTTCTCAGCATTGTAAATAGGAACGATAATAGAAATCAAAGGATTGTACAATTTTTACTTCTCTTTCTCAGTTAAAGCTTCTTGTAAAAAGGAAAAAGAAACCTTTTTTTTATTTTCCAAAATGCCGTTGACGGTTGTCCAGTTAATTTTGGAGTCGATAAGATCTTCATTTAATTCTGCCGGACTAAGAATTAACCTATCTTCTAATTGAAACATTTTCAGAAGAGATTTAAATCTGGCTAGGCCACGTTCTTTATTTCCTATGGCAATAAAAGGTTTATTGAAAATTATAGAAAACACACACCCATGAAAAGAATCTGCTATAACAAATTCGGCATCATTAAAGGCTTTTAGCCATTTGGTTAGCTGGGGAAAAATATATTCCTGAACCTCGTGATTAAAGTCCTTATCAAAAGGTTTTGGCATGACCTCGAAGGGCTTTAAGTTTAAACGTGAGGATACCTTTCCAACGATTGTATCATTGTCTAAATTCGAATCTAAAATATAAGTAAATAAATCACCTTTACTAGGTCTTTCTTTTTCATACTTTCTAACAAGATCCAAATAGCGACTCTTATCTAACAACATGGTAGGATCCAAAGTATGTTCAGCTTTAACATTAAATTTTTCTTTTACCAGAGCTACTGCAGAATCTTCCCTGACGGAAACCCGGTTGAAGTTTTGCAGAAGCCTTCTGCATACTTTGGTTTCTTCTGGGGAATATTCCCACTTATCTGTTCCAAATGAGGCAGCAAAGGATATTTTAATAACATCTTCAGATGCGAAATCCAAAAAATAATTATAAATGTCGGGAACATATCTCGGTCTCCACACCTGGTCACTTCCAACTATAATTGCGTCATAATTCTCACCTATAGATTTCATATGGTCGTTCTCTACCAATACAGCAGTTATTGGTTTGATTTCACGTTTTATAAATTCAAGGGTGTTTGTTGAAATATAATTTTTCTGACGATAATCGGGATAAAAAACTGTATTCTCTTTTGATATAAGATTTTGTTTTAAAAACCTTTTGAATTTGTTTTTCTTCTCGGAAATGAAAGATGGCTTGGGATGATGCCTGTTTATAAATTCTGTTTCATGGCCTAGATCCTTTAAAACGGATTGCAGTGCATAAGCTTGAAGTATCCCGCCATAATTGTTCCACATAGGAAGTGATAAAATTCCAATTTTCATTAATTTGTATTTGCAATTAGTGACAATAATAATCCCTGGGTGAGTTCTGATTTACCCTTTTTTGTCGCATATTTATTTATATAAATAGTATCTCCGCTACTATTCAGTACATATCCTTCTTTATTGATTGAATCTTGTAAAGACTTTTCCACCTCTTTAATTTTAACTTCTTTACCACTTACGGTCCTAGCATAATATAACATTAGTGTGATAGAAGTATCAATGGAGGTATCATTAGTATGGCCTAAAAACTGCGACCAATGAAGGTTCTTGATCTTTAGTTCTTGAAGTTTTATATCTAGTTCTTCAAAGGTAGAGCGGAATAATTTGTAGTGTGGATTGTTGGAGGCGGTCGTATATTTTAGCGAAAAAGCTAAGCCTATCATGAACCACCCTATACCTCGTCCCCAGTTGGTGGGGCCTAAATGGATTTTATTTTTTAAATCTACTGCATGAAAAGGTAGTAGACCTGATTTATCCGTTCCGTTTTTTATGTAAAAATAGAGTTGCTCATTGGCTAGACGTATAAGATCTTCTTTTTGAAAACTACTTCCATAGGTGTAGAGGAACGGGCATACCATTCCCAATGTGTCTACAAAACATACATCAATACCTTTTCTATAGAGAATTAAATCTTGCTCGTCATTAATAAATTTTTTTACTTCATGCTCTATGTGCGATAATGCTTTAGAGTAAGATTCTTTTTCATCGCTAAGGTATAATCTTGATAAGATTACTCCAAAAAGAGATTGGTCAATCTTATCAAATTTAAAGTGCAGATTTCCCGACGCATCAATAATTTTTTTTATCTCCTTTTCAACCGTGATTAAAACTTCTTTGTCTCCACCGTTGTCGAAAACATCCAGTAGTCCATTCAATAGGTAAGCTCGTGGAAAGTTAAAGTACTTATAATCTTCCTTATCCTTTCGTTGTATTTTGGATTTTACTTTTGCTAAAAAAGGATATAGCCCTTCCGCGTCATCAAATGACATTGCTACTTTACTGGAACGAGCCATTAGAAGGCCTCTGAAAATGATTAAATGTTTAATGACTCCAATGGAATCAAAGGGCATTAGTTTTTCTTTATGGAACTTTTTTTTATATAAGGGAATACATTCAAAGGTTATTAGCAGGAGAACTAAAAAAAAGCAAATTGTGAATAATATGAAAATCATTTTAATTGTAAAATTAATGCCGCCGCAGTTATTTAGTAGGAATATTTAATCTCTGTTTTATTGGATGGAAGCACCTCAATAGAAGGTGATAATAAGTTCTAGGCGGTATTTTATAATTTTGTTTTTTGCATTCATTTAGAATTTCTGCAGAAAAGGTATTTTTAGACCTCAGATAATGGTAAATGGTTTCTGCTAAAAATTTATTTTTATTAGTTTTAAAATGGTATATATCAAAAACATTCGAAAAAGGTTCAAGCTTGCCAGCAATATCTAGAGCTAACATTGTTCTAACACATTTGTAGCAATTAGAACAGTTTTTGATTTTGTTATCTTGAATTTTCACGTGATCATATTCAGTAGTCACAATGCAAACATTGAGGTGATCTTGAGCCGGCTTATAATTCATTATCTCTTTGGTCTTTTCTACCCTATTCGCCATTAAACCAAAGATTTCGAAATTTAAGCTGTTGGATGAAAGGGCGACAGCAATAATTAAGTCATAATTCGCAGTATCAGAAGGATCGACTCTAAAATCTTTTATGTTGTGACCAGATGAATAATAGTATGTTTTAAAGATATTTTGAAACAATAGGGAACAGGCTAAGTTTCTAAAGGTATGGGTAGGGACAAAAGGCCTATCAAGGATTTCATTTAAATTCGTATCAACCCATATTAAAGGCATCTGCAAATGATCAGCAAGAGCTTTGGCTTGATTTATAATAGAATAAAATAATTTTCTTGCTTCTTTACCACCATTGGTCCCAAATGCACCTGCATTATAGAGGGTCAAATGTGTTACAGGATTATGACCTTTATTGTTTTTTGCAAGGGTATAAAAGGAATCGATCCCTAAAGACATTGCAGTTGCGATTCCATTTGCCTCTGGAAATGTTTTCTCACTTATGGGCGCATCGATGTTTATTCTTCTATACCCTGGATTCATCATTATTAATATATCCACCAGATAATTTTCGACACCGTATAGTAGTCTTCTGGATACCGGGGATTTTAGGTAAATATCCTGTTTAGTATGAATGGATCGTAAAAATAGGACGACAAAAAAAGAGTCGCAAATATTTGTGTTCAAATACACTTCATTTTCGATAGAAGTTTCGAACCAGAGAATATCCTCCACGCCATTATCAGTGAACTTACAGGAAAGTCTAATTTTTTTATCAATAATTTCCTTAGAAACTTCTTCTACTATTATCATAATCTTGATGATGGTGAAAGTCTTACTTTCAGTTTGAAAAAATTAGCAACTAATGATCTCTCAAAGCCATTTAGTGCTAATGTGAAAAATACAAGACAGTAAGCAGTAATATAAAGTAAACTTTTAATTGAAAAATTTAACCATCCGCTCCCTGGAATCTCTTTAATTAAAAAACCAACACACATAACAATGATAAATCCAGGCAGTATTCGCCTAAACACTTCTTTAAAAAATTGAGGAATATCTAACTTTAGAATTTTATGGTAATAAATATTCATTATTATTAGGGCAACTAACCATCCAGCTACGATTCCATAGATCATACCCGACATTCCTAGAGAATCAATTAAGAACCATCCTAGCAAAGTTCCTAAACCAATAAAAATAAGGTATATAATAGCTTTAAAATAAAATTTTTTGTTTGCTTCCAGTAGTGAGTTTGCGAAGTTTTGAATAAGAGGAAGCGTGTAAGCTAACATAACTGTTAAAGCTATGATCCAGGATAATTCATAGGATTCGCCAACCCAGAGTGTAACAAATTGTTTCCCGAACAAAATGAAAGCTCCTAAAATCGCCAGCAAAACAATTAGCGACAGCCGCCCTATTTTTATCATCATACCGGTTAGTTCTTCTTTAGTGGAGCTTTTAACCACCATCTGAGTAGCTTTAGGTAAAAAAACTGAAGAAATCGCTCCGGAGAAACTACTATAATAGCTGCCTAAAACAATTCCCACCGCATAAATACCTACAGTTACAGTATCTGTTTTTATTCCGAGCAATACTTGCCCCCCTTTCCATTGAAATTGTTGGACAATAGCAAATATGAAAATCCAGATCGAATAGGAGAATATAACTTTTACCAAGGAAAACTCGTAAGTGTGTAGTTTAAATCTGACTCCTAACCTTTTAAAAACGTAAAAACCGTTTACAATAATAATTAAAATGTTCATCAATGTATCCAGGAGAACTAGACCTATGGCATCACCTCCCATTAATAACAACCCTACAACAGCCGCCGATCGGACAATATACCGTACTATATTAATAGTTCTGGGAAAAACAAAATGCTCATAGCCATTAGAAATAGCAGTAAAAGCTCCACCAGGTAGTGTAATTGCAATATTAAAAATGAGAATAAGAAACATGACCTTAGCCTTAGTCATTTCCTCTGATGTTAGAGAAGAACCGAAAATTGATTCCAGGTTATAATAAAGAAGTATCCCAATGAGTCCAATTAATACAGAGATGACTCCATAAATCATCATGGTGGTAGACAAAAAACTTTCTTCCCCCTTTTTATCATTTTCAGCCCTAAATTGAGCTACGTAACGCACGATCGTATTGTTTAGTCCAAGGTCGAGAACACTAATATACCCTACAAAAGCACCTATTAAGGCATATAATCCATACTCTGAATTCCCCAGACTTCTAATAATAAATGGAGTTAAAACCAATCCAATCACGTTTGTTAGAATGATGGTAACGTACGAAAGAATTACGCCCTTTTTAAGTTGGCTCAAAGTTTTACTGTTTAAATAACGATGTGAAAAATGATTAAATATACTTTCTTTATGATGGTGGAAGGCCAAACTTTTTACGTCCGGTAGGCGAGCTTTTCAAGTACGGACTACTTCTGATTGATGTGAATTTCTGCTTCAATTTGATGAATGGTCTTTCAAAGTAGGTATAGGAAATATAAGCCAAAATAATCGTTGCAAGAATAATAACACCGTAAAGCAATATGTAATTAACAAAAGAAGAGTGGTCAAATTCCCCGAATATCTTATAAACAAGAAAAATTAATAAAGGATGAATTACATATACTCCGTAAGATATTTTTCCTAAGAAATTAAAAATTAATTTATCTAAGTCAATTATCATATTTTTTCGCATAATTTGACTAAAAATTATCATTACTGTTGTAATAGCTATGATTTCTGAGTCAATTAAAGCAGAAGAAATATTAAAAATATTTAAAGCTGAAAGTGCTATAATTGACCATGAAATAACCTGTGTCTTTCTATTGATAAAATATGCAATCCATTTACTTTTATTATAGTAAAAAATAGCTCCAATAGCTCCAATTATCATAATATGGAATCTTGTGACATTCATTGCTGTTAAAAGTAGAGATAGGGTCACGTTGTCATCGCGAAAAACATAAAGGAAAAATTTTATTATGTAAAAAATCGCGGCAAAAACCACGGCAAATTTAAAGAGTTTTTTATTGTCAAATTTTCCTATCCATGGCCAGAACAGGTAGAATTGTTCTTCAACGGCTATTGACCACAGATGCCCCATGTATGGCAACATCGAATTAATAATAATAGGAATATTTGCTGCCAAGAAAATGTAGAATGGTACAAGTTTTTCATTGAATTCGATGCCAAACACAAAATAAGTAGCAGTAAGAACAGCTATGAATAAATAATATAATGGCCATATTCGCAAAGCTCTGCGTATATAAAAATGTTGAATATTGATCTTTTGTTTTTCTTTTTCTTTTAACAACAGGAATGTTATTAAAAAACCACTAAGAGCAAAAAAAATAGTAACCCCGTGTGAGGCCATAAGTATTCCCTTTGGATTCCCTAGGGCATCTGTGAAAAGGGGCGCTAATCCAAATAAAGGTAAAGCTAAACTTATATGAGAAAATACAACTGCCATAGATGCAATTGCTCTGAGACCATTTAAACCTGTTAAATGAATTGCTTGGTTTTTTTCCATATTATGAGAAAATAAATTAAATCAGCTTTCCGGTTGCGGGCTATAAAAGTTGTTTAAGACTCTCATATTATAATTTTCCACTCGAATGAGCCATAATTCCTTTCACATCATACACCACAGCACCTTCATTTTTTAAAGCGTCAAGGTTCATTTTTAGAAATTCCTTATGAGCCACGGCCAATACCACAGCATCAAATTGTCCTTCCGGCAATTTGTTGGTTGTTTCAAGGTTGTATTCATGCCTCACTTCAGCAGGATTGGCTAGTGGATCGTAAATAGTCACATTGGTTTGATACTCTTCCAGATGTCTTACTACATCTACCACTTTGGTATTTCGAACATCGGGGCAGTTTTCTTTAAAAGTGATCCCCAGTACAAGAATGTTAGCTCCTTTTACCTTCATGTCGCTTTTAAGCATCAGTTTTATCACTTCAGAAGCAACATATTGCCCCATAGAATCATTCATACGCCTACCGGCAAGAATGATTTCCGGATGATAACCCATTTCCTGGGCCTTTTGTGCCAGGTAGTAAGGGTCTACCCCTATACAGTGCCCCCCAACCAGTCCCGGTCTAAAAGGCAGGAAGTTCCACTTGGTACCGGCTGCTTCCAGTACGTGGTTCGTATCGATGTTCATTTTATTAAAGATCTTCGCCAGTTCATTCACAAAAGCAATGTTGATATCCCGTTGGGAATTCTCAATTACTTTAGCGGCTTCAGCTACTTTTATGGTGGGAGCCAAGTGGGTTCCTGCAGTAATCACGCTCTTGTAGAGCGTATCTACGCGTTCACCTATTTCTGGTGTCGAACCTGCGGTTACCTTCATTATCTTTTCTACGGTATGTTTTTTATCTCCCGGGTTGATACGTTCAGGAGAATATCCCACGAAGAAATCTTCGTTGAATTTAAGTCTGCTGGTTTTCTCCAGCACCGGTACACATTCATCTTCAGTCACTCCGGGGTAAACCGTAGATTCATAGATCACAATATCTCCTTTTTTCAAAACCTTTCCCACGCTCTCACTGGATTTGTAAAGCGGGGTAAGATCGGGACGGTTATTTTTATCTATGGGAGTGGGAACGGTAATTATGTAATAATTACAGTCCATAATATCCCCCAGGTCACGGGTGATGAAAAGACCATCCACCTCCCGGCCTCCCCCGAAGGAGGAGGAGTCTGTTTCTTCAAAAGCAGTTCCTGCGAGTTCCAGTGCTGGTTGCTTTTGAAGGTTATATATGCTTTTAACCAGCACCGCCTGTAGCTTTTCGTCTTCTACTTCCAGGGTGCTGTCGTAACCTTTTTGTAACTCTTCTACCCTGGCAGCATTTATGTCAAATCCTATTACCGGGTATTTGGTAGCGAAAAGCCTCGCCAGTGGGAGACCCACATATCCCAGGCCAATTACCGCTATTTTATATTTTCCATTTTTAAAACGTTTCTGATATTGATACCAGGCTATGCCTGTTGTTGTTATTAATTTTCGGACAGCGCATAAATTAAGCGCCCCGAAATATTTCGGTTATATAAAAAATTAAAAATCCTGATTACCTCTTAGGCCGTGATTGCCTGGATAGCGGCCAAAGCCTGCTACCAACTCCTCCTGTGAGAAGTACGTGAATTATTGGGGACATTTTTCATATTTAATCTGTAATTTTTAATAGGGCCTTTTACAGATAGGAATGATTTTGTTGATTTACTAAGATAAAATCCTAACAATTTGAAACTTGATAAGGAATTTATTACGGCTTCGCCGCCCTGTGTCCCATCTTTCAGTGAGCAAGACGATAAAAAGCTATAAAAACCGGATAAAGAGCAGCTCCAGCTAAGAAGGTGCAAATATATTATTTCACATTTAATTAACACAAGCAAAAAGTGTTAAAAATGAAATATATTTGATCAACAGCAGCTATAGAAAAAAGAAGTGCTACTTGTGGGAAACCCTAAGGATTTCCTTCATTAACAATATTGAGATTAATGTGTAGGATTAATTGATAAATTGAAAATCTGAAGCCACAATTTTAAGAATGCTTTAAGATTTGGTCTAGTGGAAATTCTGATATTTGAGTTGCTTAGCTTTTTTTAACCAGAGGCCCAGAACGAACAAACTATTCAAAATAATAGTACCAGATCCACAATTAAAATTCCACTTTAGAAGAAATTTTTAGTTAGAAAAACATGCCCTGTCACTCTTCTCCTGGGGTAATTTAGCGGTATCAAAAGTCCTATAGCCAAATTAAGCATTAACTGGTTACGGGTGCCATCATCAAATTAAGCCTGATTCATGAGATTATTATCTATTCGTGGCTTCTTTGGAATCAAAGGTAAGAGCGGAATATTTAACTGATATACAGAGTGCAGTACAGGAAATACAAATTCTCCTTCACTGTAACTATAAAAATACTCAGGTCGAACAAAATTTTCCGAACCCATTTATACAAATGCACCACTCAAGTCTGCAGAAAGGATGAACAAGAAAACGCTTATAATGTAAAAATTATAAAAAGAAACCAAGAAAGCTGTGTTGGCTGAAAAAGTATCCATACTTTGATAATCGATAATTTACAATACTTCGTCAATATGGGCAGTAAGCGTCCATCCCAGATCCTTCAGGATTAATTTTAGCTTTTTACCACCAACTTCCTGAATGACCGCCTTTTTATTGGCAAAATTGCCTGTTTTTATCTTTAGTTCGTCCCCTGGTTTCAGATGCGTTACTTGAAAGTCCCCGAGTTTATCATTATTTATCCAAACTTTAATAGCCTCTATCTCCTCATTTTTTGCAATGGCCGGTTTTTTAAGCCAGTACAAATAATTCAGTACGCCAGGAGCCTGGAAGACCACATTGTGTTCTTTTTCGGAAAGATTTACGAATAAATAGGATGTAAACAGTGGCACTGTGACCTTCTTTTTCCGGTCACTCCATTGACGTACTTCTTTTATCACCGGGCAATATACCTCCACTCCCAATCGTTCCAAGCAATTGGCAGTTTTAATCTCATGCTGAGGTTTAGTTCGAATTACATACCAGGACATACTGCGCTTTTTGATTATTAAAACCTAAAATTTTAATTTCCCGCAGCAGGGTAGAGAAATATCATTACAAATGAAACCATAAAATACAAGTCTTCCAAAATAAATTTTGAAACATCTGTGGGTTATCTAATATGGGCAGAGGTTTTTGCCCGGAACTGATTGTTCAATGTAAAGAACCTTCAGGTGCATTTAAACTTCATTCCTACGAAATGTTATAATAGTTAAATGAACTTTGTCAATTGAACTCATTGGCTTATACTTTACATTCAAAGAGTTTACTGAATTTAATATCCCTAAAGTTGATCACAAATTAAGATCATAATTAATTGCTTCTTATTGCAATAGTGCTTCTGAGATGTATTCATAATAATTACATTTGTAAAAGAAACCTTCCAGTATGGCCGGAGAAGATATCAGATGGCATCAGCGCCTTATGAATTATGAAAAAGCTTTAATTCAATTGAACAAGGCAGCAGCTTTAAGCAAAGAACGGGATCTCTCGGAACTTGAAAGGCAAGGCCTTATTCAGTCTTTTTAATTTACACACGAACTCGCCTGGAAGGTAATAAAAGATTACTTTACTTACCAGGGCAACCCTGAAATACGGGGGAGCAGGGATGCTACCCGTGAGGCATTTAAATCTGAATTAATAAAAGACGGAGAAGCCTGGATGGACATGATTATTAGTCGCAATAGATTTCCTTATACGTATGATGAAGAAACTGCGATAGAAATAGTAGACTCTGTTTCAAAAAAATATGTAGCTCTATTTAATCACTTTGAAGAAAAAATGAAGAGTATTCGGAAGGGTACTGAATCATAACAATATTACGGAATTTAGGTTAAAAGATCATGTACTTCTTAAACTAAGAAAAGTCTTCAAATCTTTTCCGGGAATTAAAGAGGCGATTATATATGGCTCCAGAGCTTTGGGAACTTATCGTGAAGGATCTGACATCGATATTACCTTAAAAGCTGACCTGAATTTTGATGAATTGATTGAGGTTGAGAGAAAACTTGATGCTCTTTTGCTACCTTATAGGATTGACTTATCATTATATCAAAAACTTTCTAATCCATATTTGGTGGAGCATACTGATAGAGTGGGGAAGCAATTCTATTTAAAGGAAACAGTAGTAAATAATTGAGAGGTATTCAAATTAAAGGAATGGCAAAAATCAGAGTATCCAATTTGGGTTAAAGCGCCGGAAAATTCCTTAATGGCAGGGTAGCGGATTTTTTGTGTTTGGCCATAAATCCATTTTATAGCTAGTCCAAAAAACGGATAAGCATAGGATTACTTGTGGACCACCTCTGAACCTGTTGGGGAACCAGCTCTGGGACAGTTGGACCCGAAAATAAATAAACCGCTATCCCGCTTAAACAATCTTCAAAGGAAAAATAAACTTGCACATAAAGCATTTATATCAGTAAAATTACTTTGCATGTCTGCATCCAAAGCAATCAACAATTGGCAACCTTTGAAAATTCTGTTGAAGGTTTTGAATAAATAATCAAATGAGTATATAAATCCAGTTCCCATCTAAGGGATTGTATTTTTTTGCCTTTGAACACACTGGTCTTTATTCAGAACGGTTGGCCAGGCACCTTTCCAAAAAAGGAATTTCCTCTGCCATTATTCCCGGACCTGGAGATCAAACATTCCTTAAGTATAACAAAACTCCAAAAAGCCAGACAATTTGCTATCTATTACAGCATTTCCCTATTCCCCGACCGATCCGGCACCAATCTCCTAAGGAAAACTCCGCTTAGCCCTCTGACCTACAAAAGAATGAAAAACCTTCTTGACATGTGTGTCAAATCCTCCATCCAGCACAACAAGGAAGTAAGTGAATATTATCAACGTCGTGCATCAGAAGGTAAGAGCAAAAGGAGTACTATTAACATAATTAGAAAAAAATTGGTTTCACGGGCATTTGCCGTCATACAAAGAGATAGCCTATATGTAAAGCTGTCGAGGCATGCATCATAAAAATATTTTTTCCTCAATATCGCCCCTCGCAGAATCATGGGGTGTATTGAGGGAAAAATATTCAATTCTATTAAAATAGTTGGAAAGATCATAGGGCGCGACCTACTTCCATTATATTTGAAGTTTACTGGAAATATTTGCTTGTTTTCAAGGCTTCGCAGCGCATTTCCAGTAAATCTTTGAAATAAAATCTTTTATTTTTTAAAAAGTTGAAATTTTTTTTGAAAGTTTTGCCGCAAATTCTAATGGTTTTACTGGGGTTTCCAGGGCATTTGCCGCAAATTTACTAATTTTTGCAACAAGGCCATTTGTCATGACAAACCTGGTATCCATCCTCTATCCACTATTACAAATCCGAGTATCCATCCTGTAGCCACTCGCAGTATGCCTCCTGAATTTCCGGATATGCTACAAAATAATCCTGGTACGATCTATTCTGTGATTCCATAACCGTCCGGTACACTTCAAAATTTTCTTCCTGTTGTGCATTGGCGGAATAACTAAAGTATCCTATCAGTCCTAAGCTAAGTATTCCAAGTACTCCCAAAAGGATAAGCAAATAATTGGGTATAAGCCTGGCATGCTTTAGTTTTTTATCAATCCCCCTTAAAATTTCATCCCTTCCCTGGCTTTGCGCTTCCTGCTTTTGCAGGAATACGTTCAGGTTCTTTTCCAGTGCTTCGGTGCTGATGGGAATGCTCAGCTCCGATAGTTGCCTGGAAAGCAATTGAAGCTTAAGAATAGCGATTTTAAAATCCGCCATCTCATCGGCCATCAGTTCCATGATCTCATCTAGTTTTTTCATCGCTCAAAATTTTAATATCCCATACCTATTCCGGTATCCCTTATTATTTTTATAGCTCCTGTTACAAGTTCTTTGGCTATTTTGGTCGCCAGGTTATTGCTTAGCTGCACAGCCTTATTTAAAACAAAGACATTTTTCGGGACTTCCTTCAGTCTTGTAAAACTTCTGTTTTGTGAGATCTGGGGAATTAACCTATTCCCACTCATTGATCGGTCAACTTCACTGGCTTTAAGGTTGGTCCCTTTATATGCTACACGAAAGCCCTGCAGTTGATTAGACTTATTGATTGTAGGAATCACTTCCACTTTATGAGCTTTCATTTTGCTTATATACTCATCCAGGGACTTTGGCCTTGTTTGAAGAACGCGGTCATGTATCGTTTTGATTTCCTGTCGAATTTCTTTTAACTCCTGCAGTTTTTCATACTGTACTTCCCGGACCCTGGTAAGGCCTAATTCTTTAGCGACATGATCTGCAGCCAGCTGGCTTCTTTTCCCTATAAAATTGTCTTTATAGACTTCTCCGCTAAGGCTGATCCTATTGGCATAGATATGCACGTGGGTATGTGCCTTATCCCTATGCACAAAGCCAATAGCCTGATGGTTTTGCAGGTGCATCTCCTTTAAAAACTTTTTAGCGAGTTCTCCCAGTTCTTCCGGGCTTAAGCTTTTACCATCTTCAATGGTAGGACTAACCACAAAACTAAGGGTGTTATTGATGCATCGAGCATTTTGGGACTGGATGATCTGGAACTCTTCTGTGATCTCCGTGGGAGTATCTCCCGCCAGATATTCTTTCAGCACCACTTCCGCTTCCTTTTCCTGGTTCCAGCCATAGGAGATAGATGCCTTTGTACTGGAGATGGCATGTCCTTTCCCGATCATTTTTTAAAGTTTTTTAGATGCGTCCTGATCTCTTGCGCAAGCTGGCCCACAGCTGCAGCTAACTTGGGATCCCTTTTTTTAAACATATTACTGATGCGGGCAAAGTTGTTCTTGTATTGTACCAGCATCTGGTAAGATTCCAGTTGCTCCGCAGTAATGCGTTCTACAATATTCCGTTCAAAAGCAGTGGAGCGAAGATATTTGGAAAGGGAAATTCCTGCCCTGGCCGCTCTTCTTTGGAGCAGTTTCTTCTCGTAAATCGAGCAGCGGATCTGGATGTATTCCCTTTTCATTTTTTTCTTTTAAATCTTTGCGACCTCCGGGAGTAAAGCAAGATTGTCATGACAATGACACATCTTGCTTTACTACTCCATATGGAAATCTCCCTTGTGGAATTTACCAATGCAATGATGTGCTTCATTCCACTTTGATCATCCTTTGAATGGAATCAAAAAATTGATTTTTCAGTGATTTAAAATCTGTTATGCTGGCACCGGATTTCTTTTGATCCAGGAACTATTAAAGTTTTGCGGAGGTAAGCCAAAAAGGTTCTTTTCAGCCAACTTGTTTCCATTATCAAATCCAACGTTTAATCGAGCTGATCTTACTTCTCCTGGTCCTTTTGGCTTACTTCCAAATCCACTCTTTTCAGACGAACCGTTTTTTCCTAAGATGTAGCTTTTGCGAAATCGTGGAAAATGTGGTGAGGACTTTTGTTTCTTTAAAAACTTGAAGCTTATAAATTATTCCCTCCAGCTTTTTCCTTCCCACTTGATGATATTGAACATCTCCGGCAACCGGTCTCCAATATGATTTCCATACCGGGCCGCTATAGCAGATGGATTTTCATTAGTGGTCACAAAAGTTTTTAGTTTCCGCCGATGTCTCTCAAAAAGTAGTTTCCCGATGAGCTCTTCCCGGTTATAGGCTTTATCTTCTTTTCCAAGATCGTCCAGGTACAATTTTCCATGGTAGTAGCTTTCCAGTTTAAAATTGCTTGTAGGATTCTTTTGTGTCTCATAGTACCTAGTCAGCATATGGATCGTGGATATCCTTGGAAACCAGAGTTGGGTATTTTGAGTACGGATTACAATTAACTTTCCTACTTCATGGACCGCATCAAACAAAGTGGATTTGCCCACTCCGTAATCTCCATACACTAATAATCCTTTATCCAGGCTGGGGTTATTTTTAATTATTCCGTAGGCATTAAAATCCGGCAGCTGTAAAAAATAGCGGAAAATGCTATAGATGATCTGTTCATTTTCCGGTTTGATCTTAAAGCCAGGTGCAAGACGATTGAACAGTTTCCAAAAAAGTTGTTTACTGATCAGAGATTGATTGTTCACCTGAATTTTTGTTGCTGCGGCAACTTTTGGGGAACGAACGTCAATGGATGAACTAATCATAGCTTTTTATTTTTTGCCGGACCCTGAGGTCCATATGTGCTGCTTTTCCAGGTTGTTTTCCCTGCGCGATCAGTTGCCCTACTTTCTGCCGAAGCTTTTTGGTGTCGAGAATAATCCCTTTCCAGAATTCATCGTTCCCATCGAGCAAATCATAAGCAAGCTGTAACTGGCTTTCTGAAACGCCATCTTTTTCCCTCATCAGCCTTATGGGGTTTACAAAATCCTCATAATTTGCCATCTCTGTCTTTTTTGTTGGCGCGCCTTTGTTTTTTAAGTTTTTCAGAAACAGCTCCTGGAATTTTACCGCCCATTCATAATAGCCCAGCTCATTTTCAGGAATTTCAGATCTGTGGATTTTCAATAATGGCTTTTTAAAAAAGGTTTTATGGTTTATTGGTTTATAGTTTAATTGTTTATTTATACTCGCAATGCTTTGGAGGCGCTTTGTACCCTGCTGCGACAGTGCTTTGTCCAATGCTTTGGGTGGTGCTTCAGTATTTTTTACCAAAGCAATGACATTGGCAGTGTACTGGTTACTGCTTTTTTGGATCCACGTGATAAATCCCCAATCCACCAGGTCCTGTAGCGCCCCGATGTAGGTCCTGTAATTTTTAATGCCCAGGGCTTCCATGGCCAGGTCGGTAGGAAAACCAAATTCATCCTTCCATCCCAATCGGTTGCAGCGTTCTATGGCAAAGAAGTAAATGGCGGTATGTACCGGTTTTACTTTACCGGGATTGAGAAAGCTGTAATCAAACCATATCCTGGAAAATTCATAGCCGTTCATAACACTAAAGCTTTGAATTTCTCAAGAGCCAGGCATTGAGTTTTGTTCGCTCAAAATAGATCATCTTCCCACTGGGTTTGGAATGGGGTATTTTTTCTGCCGCAGTAAGCTTGTACATATAGCTCATCGAGATCCCGGTGTACAGGCAGGCTTCTTCTAAGGTTAGCACTTCTTTGTTTGCGGTGAGTAGTTTTTCGATGCGAAGCAAGCGATCTTCCAAATGTAAATTGTCCATGAGTTCTGTTTTTTATGAAAGCCAACACCGATTGTTGTCTTTCGGTTACAGCAACAAATGACCGACTAATATCCCTGTATATCAATATGGTAACAGGTAATCTAGTGGTAATTACCTTATAGATACTGTTGAAAAAGCCTGGAGATCTCCTTTAGGTATGGAGCTTTGTTCGTGCGCCAGTCGGAGATATTTTTGGAAGATAAGTTCTGGTTGTTCCCCTCTGAATTTTTAAGGATGAAGTAGTAGTTGACATATTCCATCATCTGGTGATTCTCCAGATTTTCAAATCCGATCATCAGCTGGCTTAGGAATTCTAAAAGGCTTTGGCGGTTGACCTGCTTTGGCCTTTTAGGGGAAGCATCTTTCCATTCCAGTCGATCTTTTTCAGATATCGGGTTTAACAGCACCAGGGATTGAAAGCTTTGATAACTTCCGCTTAAAAAATTCAGGGAAAATGCTTCAAAAATATGTTTCTTCTGAAGTGTAGTGAGTGGAATGGCCTTAAGGTTTAGATGTGGTAATTTTTCCACTTCATGGTCATTATGAATATAAACTTCCATGCCATTTGATGTATGTCTGACTCTCTTATTATAGAGGTGGAAATACAAGGCGGCTACTGAAAGTAATGCGCAGAATACAAAAATAAAACTACTTCCTAATTTTAACCAGAGGGGGAAGGGATTCATCCATACATATAGAAGAGCCAACGAAGCAAGGAAAAGGAAACATGAGAAAAATAGTTGACCGAATTGCGAATCGGTTTCCCGCAGCAGGGAATTCAAAAAAGCAACGGTTTTTGCCCTAAGCTGAAGTGTGAAAATCGCCACCCGCTCTAAAAACATGGTATCTTTCTTATTGTTATCTACTAAAGATAATTAAAAGAAAGAATATGTTGGCTTTCAAAGAGTGCATTCCTAAAGTCTAAGCATTGAGGTTCTTGATATTGGAGTTCAAAATGAATTGACTAGGTTTAAATATATGCAATTTTATAAACTCAAGTTTATATGTTTGTTTAAAAATAACCTCAGTCGCAGTTTATTTTTGTTGTAATTTCTAAACCGTGAGTATAGAAAAAGAAAACAAATTAAACCGCTCATTACAACAACGTCCTGCCGGTACTCCTGCTCAAACCTCCTGGTTGCGCAAAATGCGTTTAGCTCTATTTATTTTCATTGCTCGCTTTTTCAGCTGCAGAAATTCTTTCCTTCAGAGAATTCATATCCTCACTCAATTTTTCATCAAGAATCTTCGCATAATGTTGTGTGGTTTTTAAAGATCGATGGCCTAGCATCTTACTTACAGATTCTATAGGTACACCATTAGTAAGTGTAACGGTAGTGGCGAATGTATGTCTGGCCATATGAAATGTTAGGTTCTTCTTAATTTCACAACGTTCAGCAATCTCTTTTAAATAGCTATTCATACGTTGATTGGAATAGACGGGAAATAAAGTTCCTTTTGGATTTTCAACATCTTTATACTTCTCTATTAATTTCTGTGCAATCGGAAGCAATGGAATGCTGCTCAGGGATTTTGTTTTGGTTCTTTTGATTTTAATCCATAGGCTACCATCTATGCCTTTGACTATATTGTCCGCAGTCAATTTCTCAACATCTGAATAGGCCAATCCAGTGTTGCAAGAAAAAAGGAAAACATCCCGGACGTTTTCTATTCTGGGAGTAGTAAAATCCTTTTCCATAATTTTGATAATTTCTTCTTTTGTCAGGAATTCCCGATCAATTGATTCAGTTTTGAGCTTGAAATTATAAAAGGGATCTTTTTCCATCCAGCCATTGGCAAAGGCCATCCTAACTATTTTCTTAAGATAGGAGAGGTACTTCAAGGCTGAATTGTGGGTATGGTTCAACTCTGTCTTTAGGTAGTAGATAAAGGCATTGATGAATTGTGTATCAATACCTTTTACAGGATAATCCTTTCTTTTATAAGAGGAGCAAATGAAGGCAAGTAAATGTTTTTGTGTGGTTCTATATCTTTGGAGGGTGCGGAAGGAATAATCTTTACCTACAAGTTTCGACATCCTGTTATTATGTTCCTCAAACATCTCCAGGATAGATTTATTCTCATCTGTATTCCCGAGATAAATATCCTTGATTAATGTAGCAGTTATATGCTCATTCCCTTCCAGAAGCTTTTGATAAATCTCGTAAACTCTGTTTTTGATCACGTCTAAATTTCGGTTGACCTGTTTTGCTTCTATGGAAGAGCCATTGGCTTTATTGGCCTTTGCGCTCCATTTAGCCAAAGGCACTTTCCGCATTGTGCTCACTTCTGCTCTTTTTCCATCATAAGTAATTCGCAGGTATACCGTGGCATGAGTAGCGTTTTCATGCTTACTTTTTCTCACATAAAATAGTACTGATAGTAAATCCTGCATCCTAATAGTATTTAAATTCGAAATAAATTTACTTCATTTTTTTTTATTTAAAAACACGCAAAATACTATTTAACAATAGGTTACGTTCAATTCGGGCGCACTTTTAGCGCCACCTAAAGTGCCACCGAATTAGACACCTTTTATTTGATATCAAATGGTTTTGTTTGATATTAAATAAAATGAAAAACCCTGTAAACAGTGAAGTTTACAGGGTTTTAGCTTAATTTGATTCGTGAAAAGTACTCGAGGTGGGAATCGAACCCACACTTCCGAAGAAACTGGATTTTGAATCCAGCGCGTCTACCAATTCCGCCACTCGAGCTAATGGAGGGCAAAAATAAGAAAAATTTCTTTTCTAATCTCAAAAAGTAAAAATATGTTCTGCTGTGAATCCCCGCTGAGGTTTATATGAATAAATTTTTTACTGCTTTTTTAGAAAATTTTTAAATATTAAAAATAAAAATTTTCTCTTATATTTTTTATTTTTATCAAAATTAAGGATTAATAATAATTTTAATTTAAAATAAAAATGAAAAAGCTGCTTCTAATTGTGTTTTTATTATTTTCTCTGAATGCAATTCAGGCCCAGGAAAATTATATAAAAGCAGGGCACGTAGTAACTATAGAAGAGCCCTCCACGCCTAATTTCAGACATATTCATTTTCCAAGACCAAATTTCATTATAAAGCGGGGAGGAATAGTGAATTATAAGAGAGAATATGGGCAACAGGTAGAAATCCTAGCAATAGAAACCAGAAAAGACGGCACAAGGCAAGCCAGATTAAGACGGACCGATGGGAAAAAATTCTTTCGGAGTCAATCCACTGTTCTGGCTGATATTGATGAAGCTATTGCAGCCGGGGAAATCAGTCTTTAATTTCATTTTTACCCTCCATTGGTTTACTTTTCTTCATGCTGTTGTGAGTTTAAGCATACTGCGTTTTTAAAAATATTGGAGGTAAAATACTCACTTTACCAGCCTTTCCCTTTTACTTTTTCTTTTTCATTTTGTTCAGCCAGATAATGGTCCCCGTTACGGGAAGGCTGGTCGCGATCAGGCAGGCCAGAAAGTAAATGACCTTCGAAAAGATACCAAAAACCTCCCCCGTATGGATTGGCTTTATTAAAGAAGCAATTTGTACGTTTAAACCCTTCTGCTCAAAAAGTTCCTGGCTCAGCATTTCCCCGTTTTGATCCAGGATCAGTTCATCAGCCACAACGGGGGAAAAATTGCTTTCATCATATTTCCGGATTTGATAAACTCCCTTTTCAGAAGAAGGAAAAGAAATATTTGTTGTTCCTGGATAATCCAGCCTTTCTGAAGCATTGTCGTAAATGGCACTTATAGATAATCTTTCACCAGGCGCAAAATCACCTTCGGATTGAATTTTGGGGCCTCCCCTGTTACCAAATATTTTTGTTCCCAAAACTTCACTACCCGCATCCCTGTACCATCCAAAGGACCAGCAAAGCCCGGTAAGCACCATTATCACAAGAAATATACAGGCATAGAAGCCCAGCGTATTATGAAGGTCGTGATTGATCCTTTTCCATCGGGCTGAAAATTTAATTTTAAAGCCGGGCTTAAAATTCTTCCACTTCCACTTCTTCGGAAACCATAAAACAATCCCGCTAATAGCAAGAAAGAAGAAGATAATACTGGCCACACCAACAATGGGGCGCCCAATTGTGCTATCCAAAAGCAGCCACCGGTGCATCCTGAACATCGTCATAAAAAATCCGTCCAGGGGATTAGCCTGCGCTTTCAATATCTTTCCCATATAAGGATCTACATAAAAAACACTCCCCCGCCTGTCTTCAGGAGATGTTTTTACACGAAACTCATAAGGCAGGTTATCCTCATCGCTAATTTTTACAGCAGTTACTTCCCCCTCGGCCTGCAGCATCACCGCAAGAGAATCTATAGAGATTTTTTGCTCCTGTGCCTCCACTTTAAAATCTTCAGCAAAAAGCCCCTTTATCTCATCTTCAAATACCAGCATGGTCCCGCTGAAGCAGACTAAAAACAGGATGATCCCGCTTGCCAGGCCCAGCCAAAGGTGAACATCATTTATAAATTTCCTAAGGGTGTATTTCTTCTTTTTTTTCATAGTAAAGGAGCATAATTACTGTAATATCTTATTCAAATTAGAAGGAATAAGAAAGCACTCCCGCAAATGTACGGGGATCAGTCTGGTTGATATACCTGGTCCTGTAGGCATTATAACCAATTTCATCAAAAACATTATTCGCAAGTAACCTCAGCCTCCAGTGCTCATTGAATTGATAGCCCGCCTGGAAATTCACCAAAGTATAGGCTTCTACATTAAAAGGCTTCTGGTTAGGCACAATTCCTTCATGCGTAACAGGCCCGGCAGACCAATCGTTAATTGGGCGTTCCCCCGTATAATAAGCTCCGCCTCCAAGTGACAAGCCCTCCAGGCTTCCGCGGAAACTATAATTGGCATAGGCATTAAAGGTATGTTTAGGGGTATTGAGTGGCGCAGAACCATAAACATAAGAAGTGTGTTCTTTATACTGGGCATCTATATAGGAATAACCGGTAATCACCTCCAGGTTTTCCAGGATTCTTCCGGTAAGCTCCACTTCCACACCCTGACGCTGATCGTTACCTCCTTTTTGGTAAAAACCTGTAGCCACCCAGTTTTCGTCATAAACAGGTAAATTGATATCCTTATTGTTTATCTTAAAGAAGGTGAGGTTAAAACGAAGCCTGTTATTTAACCAGTTAGTTTTGATCCCTGCCTCCAGCTGATCGTATCGCTCATTTCCTAATTCTTCCCCGTTTTCTCCCAGTCTTGAAGCAGAGCGCGGGTAAGAGCTGTTGGTATAGGAGGCGAAAAAATTAATGTTTTCAAGAGGAGAAACAATTATTCCCGCAAGCGGATTAAAAGCATCATTGCTGTTGTTTTCTGGATTAGAAATGGTCTCTATGGAACTATACCTGGCTCCCAGAAATGTCTTTAACCAGGAATTGAAAGTAATAACATCCTGGGCAACAAATCCTATGGCCCTGGACTCGCCTCCTCCCGTACGCGGACCTCCAAACTGAATACCTTCAGGCAACCTGTTGTTATTGCCGGCATCAAAAACATCTAAAGTGTCCACATCGCCCGAAGACTGACTGAAAGTGCTGTAATCTGTGCTACGGTAATCAAAACCTACCTGGAAAGTATGGGTGATATTTCCTGTAGCAAGTTCATCTCCTATAATGTCAAACTGGATAACGCTGTTTTCATCACTCCTGGTGGAAGTGCTGTATCCCCGCACCACCTGGTTATATACGGGCTCCCCATCAAGCTGAATGGCACCTCCCAAACTGGCACCTTTATCATCCAGGTCTAACTCCGACCTGTAGTAGGCAGCCTTAAGGGTTAACTTATCAGACAATTCCCGGGCAAATCGTATGGCATAAGTGCTGTTCCTGGTAATGGAACGGTCATTTTCGTACCCAAGGAAAACTTCATGAGGCAAATCATATATCGCGTTTACATCATTTTCAGCTAAATTAACAGTTCCAACATCGGGAGTACGACTATCGTCAAAATAATCCATTTCCAGTGTAAGTGTGGTGCTGTTATCTATCTTCCATTCCAGGGAGGGATTAATGTAAAAGCGTTCTGAAGAAATCCCTTTGCGGTAGCTATCTGCTCTTTCCAAAGCTCCGTTAATCCTGAAGGCAAGCGTGTTATTTTGGTTAACAGGCCCGTAGATATCAAATGTTGGGCGCACTTGTCCATAACTTCCAAGCCTGAGGGACGCTTCTCCGCCAAAATAATATTTAGGCGTTTTAGTCACAATATTTATAACTCCCCCCGGGCTTCCTAAATCTGTGGCCACTCCCTGGGTAATAGTGGCAGCCCCTTTTAAAACCTGTATATTATCCACTCCCTGCATATCGGTAAGGATGCCGGTACCTCTAAAATCTGAATGCACCCTTACCCCGTTTTTAAGAATAGGAATTCCACGGAACCCACGGGAAGACATACTTTCCCTCTTGTTCCCATAGGTTGCGAAAGTATAAACCCCCGGCACATTTTTAGTGGCTTCAGAAATACTGAGAGCCCCCTGGTTTTCGATAAGTTTCTCTGAAATTACCGAAATACTCTGTATCTGCTCATAAGGCTCCAATGGCAGGCGCGTAAGGGCTTCAATTTTATCGGGACGTTTATGGCGGTTACCAAAAACTTCTACTTCATCCAGGGCATTATCTTCCTTTACGGTAAAATTTGCAACCTGCTCTGCCCCGGCCTTCACTGTAATTTCCAAAACGCTACTGGTGTAGCCAACGGCACTCGCTGTCACTTCCCAGGTTCCGGCAGGAATATTGGCAATGCGAAATCTGCCTTCACTATCTGCCGAGCTTCCCCTGTTTAATTCTTTTATATAAACGGTGGCAAAGGGTACCGGAGCTTCCTTTGGATTAACAACTCTGCCCTGAATGGACCCATAGTTTTGTGCAAATGCAGGCTGGAACAGCCCTGTAAACATTAATAAAAGTAGTAGTAGTGGTTTCATCTTATTTATTTAGACTTAATTTAAATAGAGCGTCAAAAATAGTATTTCATTTTTTTCGACAAAAATTTATTTAGATTTATTTTAAATAAAAATTAAAAGTATTTTTGGACAAGATTATTCCTCTTCCGTCGACGGTTAAATTTTTTGGAAATTGTTAACAAAATTGTATTTTCGCCCTTTCCCATAACAAAAGCAAATGTCTCAGTTTTGGTTGTATTACAGGCTTGGCCTGGAACATATTCTGGATTGGCAGGCGTACGATCATGTTTTATTTCTAATCGTGCTAATTGTGGGCTACACCTTTAGCAGCTGGAAAAAAATCCTCTGGCTTATCACGTTGTTCACCATAGGCCATACGCTCGCGCTGTTCCTTTCGGTTTACGAAATTGTTAAAGTGGACACCAATTATGTGGAATTTCTTATCCCGGTAACTATTCTTATTACCGCCTTCTATAATATTCTTACGGCTGGCAGGAATGAAAAAAGCCGAAACCAGAACATGCTGTTTTTTACCACCGTGTTCTTTGGCGTGATTCATGGCCTTGGTTTCTCTTCTTATTTTAAGATGATAGCCGCAGCCGGCGAAAGTAAATTTCTGCCCCTGCTGGAATTTGCCCTTGGCATCGAGACCGCGCAAATTCTGGTAGTGATAGTAATTGTGATCCTGGGCTTTATTTTTCAGAATATGATACGCGTTTCCAGGAGAGACTGGATCCTGGTAATTTCTTCTATTGTTATCGGAGTTATTTTACCCATTCTTCGGGATAATTTTCTGGCAATTTAATACTTTAGCTATTCTGAAATTTTTTCAGATTCTGATTTTCAATACTTAAGCTCTTCAGCATAAAAGAGAAGAGAGACCGATTGACGCATGCAAAATAACAAGCAGTTAAAATACGATAAGGCTTACCTTAGGATAGCAAGGGAATGGGGAAAACTTTCCCATTGCAAAAGGAAAAAGGTTGGCGCACTTATTGTTAAAGATAGGATGATTATTTCTGACGGGTACAATGGTACTCCCAGTGGCTTTGAAAACTATTGTGAAGATGAGGAAGGTTATACCAAATGGTATGTGCTGCACGCCGAAGCAAATGCTATTCTAAAGGTTGCCTCCTCCACACAATCCTGTAGTGGAGCTACTTTATATATTACCATGTCACCCTGTAAGGAATGCAGTAAACTTATTCACCAGGCCGGGATAACCCGTTTAGTTTATAATATTGACTATAAAGATAATTCCGGACTGGAATTTCTCGAGAAAGCCGGAGTGGAACTTAAACAAATAACAGACTTAGATCATTGAAAGATAAAAACAAAATATATATTCCCCTGCTCCTGGGAATGGCCTGCGCCCTTGGTATTTTTTTGGGTGCCAGGCTGGACCTGTCTACTTCAGACGGGTTGTTTTCGGAAAATCCCAAGAAGCAAAAACTTAACAGGCTTATAGATTATATAGATTACGAATATGTTGATGATGTTAATACCGACAGCATTGTTGATGTTACTGTAAACAGGATCCTTGAAAACCTGGATCCTCACTCGGTTTATATTCCAAAAAAAGAGTATGATGCGGTGAGTGAAAATATGCAGGGCGATTTTGTGGGAATTGGCGTTAGCTTTTATTCTGTGGGAGATACTGTGGTGGTCATTCAGCCGCTGGAAGGTGGCCCCAGTGAAAATGTTGGTATCCATGGGGGAGACAGGATTCTGTACGCCAATAATGAACAACTTTTTGGAAAAAATTTATCGAACGACTCAATAATTAGTCAGCTGAAAGGCGAAGAAGGCAGCAAAGTTAGTCTGAAAGTTCTTCGGCAGGGGGAAAAAGACTTACTTGATTTTAATGTTACCCGTGGAAAGGTCCCTTTGAAAAGTGTGGATGCCGCTTATATGCTTACCAACAAACTGGGATATATTAAGATTAATCGTTTTTCTGAAACCACTTACGAAGAGTTCGATATGGCCTTGGAAAACCTGCGCCGCCAGGGAGCAAAAGAAATAGCCCTGGACCTTCGTAACAATCCGGGAGGATATCTTGCTGAAGCAATTAATGTAGCAGACGAATTCCTGAAAGATGACAAGCTTATCCTATTCACCAAAAATAAAAGTGGCGCGATTGAAAAAACGTACGCCCAACGCGAAGGAGATTTTGAAGACGGAAGGGTTTATGTACTTATAAATGAAGGTTCTGCCTCGGCAAGCGAAGTGGTGGCAGGAGCTTTGCAGGACAATGATGTGGGCACCATAGTTGGCCGCAGGTCCTACGGCAAAGGCCTTGTACAGCGCGAAATGGACCTAGGTGATGGCAGTGCGGTAAGGTTGACTATTGCCCGCTACTACACCCCAACCGGCCGCTCCATCCAGAAGCCTTATGAAGAAAACAACGAAAAATATTTTAATGATTACCTGAGAAGATACCGCAATGGCGAATTACAGTCGGCAGATAGTATTCATGTTGCCGATTCTTTGCGTTACATTACCCCCGGCGGGAAAGTGGTGTATGGAGGAGGTGGGATTATTCCCGATGTTTTTGTCCCCAAAGATGTAGATGCTGAAAAAGAGCAAATTTCCCTTCTGCTGAACCGTGGGTTTATGAGCCGCTTTATCTTTGAAGTACTTGATGAGAACAGGAACTATTACAATTCCTTAAGCACAAAGGAATTTGAGAAAGAGGTCCTGATTGATGACAGCATGGTGGCAGATTTTCTGAAGTATATTAGATCACATCCACCTGGTCTCAATATCAGGATTACCAGTTATGAACCTTTACTAAAGCAGTATCTTAAAGCAGTGATGGCCGAGCAGCTTTTTGGCACTAATGCATTTGAACAGTTAAAAAACGCAGATGATCGAATAATTGACAAGGTAATTCAATTGTCGAAGGAAAAAACCTAATTTCGGGAATGTGAATTCTACCTACGATTATCTCTGGGCCTGCGTGACGGTTTCCCCCCTCATTTTTTTTATAATTGCGGTGAGCTTTCGGCTACTGGATAATAGTTCTCTTCTATTTCTTCAGAAGGAAATCCTGGTAAATTCTTCAAATGTTTCCATAAAATCCATTCAGGAGCAAATACAAAATCACCCCGATGCAACTTTCAGAAGACAATTAAAAAGGGCGCTGGTTTACAGAAAACTACACCGGACGTTTATCTGGTTGATGATATTGTCCCTGCCGGTAATGATATTCTGCCTTTCATTGTTATACTAATTTATCGTGAACCTTTACGTGCTCTCCATGGTTCCAACGGGTAAGAATATCTGTTGCGACAGAGGCCCCACTGCCACAGGCAATAGAGTACTGGCTTCTCCAGCCCGCTAAAGCCCCGGCCACATATAGTCCCGGCGCGACCAGGTGATCGTCATTTTTAAGCTGGATCCTGTTTTTTGAAATTTTCGCCCTTTGATGCGGCACAATATAATCTTCCAGGCCTTTAATACGCATAGGAGCTTCATATCCCACTGCCACCACCACCTCTTTGGCGGTATAAGTCTTCTTATTGGTTAACACCTCAAAACCTTCCGCCGGAAGAGCAGATATCTCCTTTACTTTTTCCCGCTCAATCAAAGAAACTTCGGGATACAGGTTTTGTAACTGTTCCTTTCCTCTTTTTAAAATAGAATTTCCGGTTGTTCCCGGTTCAAGTCCCAGCACATTATTAAACAATGCCGATTGCAGATGGGAAGCTTTTTGATGCAGAATTATCCCGGCTTTTTTCCCTTCAGCAAAAGGTTTATTCATAGCAGAGCCTATAACCAGGGCGCAGGACATTCCTGCAGCGCCACCTCCAACAATTAGAACATCAAAATCCATTTACTCCTGCTTTTGTTTTTTAGCGATGGTACGTGACATTAGCAAGATAGCCATAAGCACAATAACACAGGTGCTGGCAAGAATAGCAGCTGAGGCCTTACCACTTTCACCGTCCAGGAGATTATTAAAGTCCAGGATGCTAATGTTATAACCAATTAAAACAACAGCCAGAGCGATAATGGTATAGATAAAAAATTTCATTTAGAAAAGACTTTGAATATTTGCAGTGAACAGTTTTACCGCTATCGCAAGTAAGATCACTCCAAATATTTTTCGAATTACATTTATTCCCTGCTGCCCTAAAATACTTTCAATTTTACCCGAAGATTTTAGCACAGCATATACAAAGATAACATTGATTACGATAGAAACAATGATATTTACCGTTTCATATTCAGCCCTTAAAGACAAAATGGAGGTCATTGTACCTGCACCCGCAATAAGCGGAAAAGCCAGCGGCACAATAGAAGCCGTTTGCGGGGTATCATCTTTATAAAGCGTGATTCCCAGGATCATTTCCAGAGCCAGGAAAAACAGGATAAAAGCACCCGCCACAGCAAAAGAATTCACATCAATACCAATAAGATTTAAAATTTCCTTTCCAAGAAAAAGGAAAACCACCATCAACAAACCGGCAACAATAGAAGCTTTTTCGCTTTCTATATGCCCGGATTTTTTCCGCAGATCTATGATAATGGGAATGCTGCCAATAATATCTATTACAGCAAAAAGCACCATACTGGCAGTAAAAACTTCCTTTAAATTAAATGTTGACCACATAGCCTTCAAAATTTCGCGCAAAAGTACTTTTTAAAAGAGAAATGAGAAGCCCTCGAAACCAAAATTTTTTATAAAATTCAGCGTGGTAAAACAAGGTCAAAAGCTTATAGTAAATTATATTTGCAGCATGTTTCAGTTAGGAAAAACCATAGTATCTGAAGAGATCATTAAAAATGATTTTGTGTGTAACCTTTCTGCCTGTAAAGGAGCCTGTTGTATAGACGGAGATGCCGGGGCGCCTGTGGAGGAAGAGGAAGCTAAAATCCTTGAAGAACTTTACCCTAAAATAAAACCCTTTTTGAGGAAAAAAGGTATTAAAGCCATAGAAGAACAGGGCACTTCTATCACTACGGAATTTGGGGAAATTGAAACCCCGCTAATTAATGATGCCGATTGCGCTTATGTTACCTTCGACGAAAAAGGCACCGCCCTCTGCGGGATTGAAGAAGCTTACAACCAGGGAGCTATAGAATGGAAAAAACCGGTTTCATGCCATCTCTACCCTGTAAGAGTCCAGGATTACAGCGAGTTCTCTGCGGTAAATTATCACCGCTGGCAAATTTGTGATGATGCCTGCAGCCTGGGAGCAGAACTGGAAGTTCCGGTTTATAAATTTGTAAAGGAAGCACTTATCCGCAAGTTTGGCGAAGATTGGTACATGGAGCTGGAGAAAATTGCCGAAAACCATAAAAAGTAGTGGCGAAATTTCTCCAAAGAAAGCTTTTACCTTCTTAAAATTTCCCTTTTCATAATCCTGTAATCTTGCTGAGAATTACACTGGGAACCGACATTACACCTCCTGCTCTATTATAGCAGAATTTCACATCTTCATCAAAAATATCAAATCGAAAAGCAGTTCTTTTTAAGATACTTTTACCATTCCTGTTAAAAACTTTGTGGAAAACGTTTGACACTTCCAGCCAGAATCAACAAAGGAAATCACAATCTTTGTTATGAACCTAATCTATAACCTCTACTAAACTAAACCCTTACCCCTATGGCTCAACTGGAACCCATTTTACAGGAAAACAAAGACCGGTTTGTAATCTTCCCAATTAAACATAACGATATTTGGGACTGGTATAAGAAAATGGAGGCCAGTTTCTGGACAGCCGAGGAGATAGACCTTCACCAGGATTTAAACGACTGGAACAATCAATTAAACTCTGACGAACGCTACTTCATCAAACATATTCTTGCTTTTTTCGCCGCTTCAGATGGGATTGTAAATGAAAACCTCGCAGAAAATTTTGTAAATGAGGTGCAGTATGCCGAAGCCAAATTCTTCTACGGCTTTCAGATCATGATGGAAAATATTCATTCGGAAACCTATTCGCTTCTTATTGACACGTATGTTAAAGACGACCGGGAAAAAGACCAGCTTTTTAAAGCCATAGAGGTTTTTCCTGCCATTCAGAAAAAGGCAAAATGGGCGCTAAAGTGGATAGAATCAGATTCTTTTGCTGAAAGATTAATCGCTTTTGCAGCCGTGGAAGGCATTTTCTTTTCAGGATCTTTTTGCTCAATTTTCTGGCTAAAAAAACGCGGACTAATGCCGGGGCTTACCTTCTCTAATGAACTTATTTCCAGGGATGAAGGCGCGCACTGCGATTTTGCCGTTCACCTGCACAACAACCATTTGGTGAATAAGGTGCCAAAAACCCGAATTCGCGAAATTTTGGTAGACGCTTTAAATATCGAACGGGAATTTATAACCGAAAGCCTACCCGTAAGCCTTATTGGCATGAATGCAAAGCTGATGACGCAGTACCTGGAATTTGTCACCGACAGGCTGCTGGTAGAACTTGAATGTGAAAAGGAATACGGCTCCTCCAATCCGTTTGATTTTATGGATATGATCAACCTCCAGGGAAAAACCAATTTCTTCGAAAAAAGGGTTGGGGAATACCAGAAAGCCGGAGTAATGAATAAAGATAAGAATTCAGATAAAATCAGTTTCGACGCCGATTTTTAAGTCTCTGGTCCCCAGAGGGTGAACACAGCCATCTTCCCGGGCTCCATAGAGGGGAAGCACATTTAGAAAATTAAAGGTCCACAACTCCTCCCTTTCGGCAGGTCGGGAGGGGCTCAAAATATTAGGAGTATGTACGTAATTAAAAGAGATGGGCGCAGGGAGCCTGTAATGTTTGACAAGATTACCGCCAGGGTCAAAAAACTTTGTTATGGTTTAAATGAACTGGTAGATCCCGTAAAGGTTGCCATGCGGGTAATTGAAGGTTTATATGATAACGTGACCACCAGCGAACTGGACAATCTCGCTGCCGAGATTGCCGCTACCATGACTACTTCTCACCCGGATTATGCTAAACTGGCTGCACGTATTTCAGTTTCCAACCTGCATAAAAACACAAAGAAGACTTTTTCTGAAGTCATGGCAGATCTTTATGAATACGTGAATCCCCGCACCGGGGAAAAGGCCCCGTTGCTGGCAGATGATGTTTTTGAAGTGATTCAGAAAAACAAAGAACTTTTAGATTCCACCATCATTTACAACCGTGATTTTGGTTATGATTATTTCGGCTTTAAAACCCTGGAACGTTCATATCTCTTAAAATTAAACGGAAAAATAGCCGAACGGCCTCAGCACATGCTTATGCGCGTGGCGATTGGGATTCATTTAAATGATATAGACGCTGCCATTGAGACTTACGAGCTCATGTCTAAAAAATATTTTACCCACGCCACTCCCACCCTGTTTAACTCCGGAACACCGAAACCACAAATGTCTTCCTGTTTTCTGCTTACCATGAAGGACGACAGTATAGACGGCATTTACGATACGCTGAAGCAGACTGCTAAAATCTCACAATCTGCAGGAGGAATAGGACTTTCCATTCATAATGTTCGTGCCACGGGATCTTATATTTCGGGAACCAACGGCACTTCCAACGGCATTGTTCCCATGCTGCGGGTTTTTAACGATACCGCGCGCTATGTAGACCAGGGTGGCGGCAAGCGTAAAGGTTCCTTTGCCATGTATGTAGAACCCTGGCATGCCGATATCTTTGATTTTCTTGATCTTAAAAAGAACCACGGAAAAGAGGAAATGCGCGCGCGTGATCTTTTTTATGCCATGTGGGTGCCAGACCTTTTTATGAAACGGGTTGAAGAAGATGGGAATTGGACGCTGATGTGCCCGCATGAATGCCCCGGTTTGTATGATGTACATGGTGAAGCATTCGAAGAGCTTTACCTGCAATATGAAACCGAAAACAAAGGACGAAAATCGATAAAAGCAAGGGAGCTTTGGGAAAAAATCCTGGAATCGCAGATAGAGACCGGTACGCCCTACATGCTCTACAAAGATTCGGCTAACCGTAAATCTAACCAGAAAAACCTGGGTACCATCCGCTCTTCTAACTTATGTACGGAGATTCTGGAATATACCAGCAAAGATGAAGTTGCCGTTTGCAACCTGGCTTCCATTGCTTTGCCAATGTTTATTAAAAATGGCGAATTTGATCATAAAGAACTTTATAAAATCACCAAACGCGTCACCAAAAACCTGAACAAGGTGATAGACCGCAATTACTACCCGGTAAAAGAGGCTGAAAATTCTAACATGCGGCACCGCCCGGTGGGACTCGGTGTCCAGGGCCTGGCCGATACTTTTATAAAGCTGAGACTGCCATTTACGAGCGATGCCGCTAAAAAACTTAATCAGGAAATATTCGAAACTCTATATTTTGGCGCTGTTTCCGCTTCTATGGAACTGGCAAAAGAAGAAGGGCCGTATTCCACTTTTGAGGGTTCGCCCATGAGCCAGGGAGAATTTCAGTATAACTTATGGGGAATAAAAGATGAAGACCTGAGCGGCAGATGGGATTGGGCAAAACTGCGCCAGCAGGTGCTAAAGAATGGCGTACGTAACTCGCTTCTCGTTGCTCCCATGCCCACGGCTTCCACTTCCCAAATCCTCGGTAATAATGAGGCTTTTGAGCCTTACACTTCAAATATCTATACAAGGCGAGTGCTTTCAGGGGAATTTATTGTGGTTAACAAACACCTGCTGGAAGACCTTGTGGAACGCAACCTTTGGAACGAGGAGGTGAAAAATGCCATTATGCGCAATAACGGGTCGGTACAGGATATAGATGTAATTCCGCAGGACCTGAAAGAACTTTATAAAACGGTATGGGAAATGAGCATGAAAGACATTATAGATATGTCCCGCCAGCGTGGCTATTTTATAGACCAGTCGCAATCCTTAAACCTGTTCATGGAAAATGCCAATTTTGGAAAACTTACCTCCATGCACTTCTATGCCTGGAAGAGCGGACTCAAAACCGGGATGTATTACTTAAGAACCAAAAGCGCTGTAGACGCCATAAAGTTTACCCTTCAGAAAGAAAGCAAAAAAGAGCCTGTTGCTGAAACTGCTTCTGCTTCGCCTTCCCATGCAGCTGAATCTTTAAAAAAAGAAGAAAATTCCAATCTAGCCACTTCCCATGAAGAAGGCTCACTTTCACCCGAAGAACTGCGAGCCATTATAGCGCAATCTAAAGAAGGGGAAGGAGATGACTGTTTAATGTGTGGGTCTTAAAATAGGCTGTAGGCTGTAGGCTGTAGGCTGTAGGCTGTAAATTAAAAATCTCCCGCAGACTACGCAGATAAGCGCAGAAATTTTTTAACCACTTTTCATTAATCAATCTGCGAAAATTAGCGGAATCTGCGGGAAAATAGAAATGAAAAACTTCCTCCCGCAGAAAGCGCAGAGGAGCGCAGAAAAGTAGCAGATTTCACAAAGAAATCAATACGCCTCATGAATGAAAATGAGATATCCTATAAAATAAGAGGGGCTATTTTTAAAGTCTATAATGAACTCGGTCCGGGTTTGTTAGAATCTGTTTATGTCGCCGCATTGCAACATGAACTTAGAAAAGAAAATTTAAAAGTCCTTAAGGAAGTTCCTGTTCCTGTATTTTATGACAACGAGAAATTGGAGGTAGGTTTTAGATTGGATTTATTGGTAAACAATAGAGTAATAGTTGAAGTAAAATCTGTTGAAAATTTAGCAGAAGTCCATCATAAGCAAGTGATCACTTATTTAAAATTGACAAATCTAAAACTTGCCATCTTAGTCAATTTCAATGTTAGTAATATATCAGCAGGGATATATAGAAAAGTAAACGGGCTTTAGGAATTGTTTCCCGCAGACTACGCAGATAAGCGCAGAAATTTAATCCGCTTTTCATTAATCAATCTGCGAAAATTAGCGGAATCTGCGGGAAAATAGAAACGAAAAACTTCCTCCCGCAGAAAGCGCAGAGGAGCGCAGAATAATGGGTAGCGTTCCAGGAACTCGTCCGCAGGAAAATTAATAAAAGCTTCCCTTATAATTTTACTATTTTTGGTCTTCGGAATAACATATCTTCCGAACACCTCAATTGTTAACACCTTTACTGAAAATTGAATGAACTGGGAACAACTTTTATCCTTAAAAAGATTTGGAGACACTCATAAAAGGTTAAGAAAGGAACAAGACGAAACCCGGCTTGGCTTTGAAGTAGATTACGACAGGATCATTTTTTCTTCAGCCTTCCGAAGCCTCCAGGATAAAACACAGGTGATCCCGCTTTCCAAAACAGATTTTGTGCACACCCGCTTAACCCACAGCCTGGAAGTTTCGGTTGTGGGAAGGTCCCTGGGCAGGCTTGCCGGGCAGAAAATCCTGGAAAAGCATCCGCACCTTTCCACCATTCATGGGTACCAGATGAACGATTTTGGTGCTATTGTAGCTGCCGCGGCCCTGGCGCATGATATAGGAAACCCGCCTTTTGGACATTCCGGGGAAAAAGCGATTGGCGAATATTTTAGTCATGGTAACGGCAGGCGATTTAAAGATCAATTAGTGCCTTCAGAATACCAGGATCTGGTGAAATTTGAAGGAAATGCCAATGGCTTCAGGATACTTACTGAAAATCGCCCCGGCATCAACGGTGGATTGCGGCTCTCTTATGCCACTCTTGGCGCCTTTATGAAATACCCCAAAGGCTCCCTTCCGCATAAACCAACAGCAAATATCGGCGACAAAAAGTTTGGATTTTTTCAGACGGAAAAAGAAACTTTTAAGGAGGTGGCAGAAGAGCTGGGGCTAAAGCAAATAAGGACAGGCGAAAATTTGAGTTTTGCCAGGCATCCCTTGGCTTTTCTGGTTGAAGCGGCCGATGATATTTGCTATACTATTATCGATTTTGAAGATGGGATTAACCTTGGCCTGATTGATGAAGAATATGCCCTGGAATACCTCATCAAACTGGTAAAAAACAGTATAAATACTTCCAAATACCACAGCCTGACTTCTACGGCAGACCGGCTTAGTTATTTACGCGCACTCGCCATTAACACCCTTATCACCGAAGCCGTGGAAATTTTTCTTGCCAATGAAGAGGCTATTTTGGCGGGAGACTTCCATAAATCCCTTTTTGATAACAGCAGTTACGAGGCACAAATAAAAGACATTATCAAGATAAGCGTGGAGAAAATATATCAAAGCGAAGAAGTAATCAGTAAGGAAATTGCGGGTTACAAGATGCTTTCCCTTCTGCTGGATACCTATACGCAGGCTTTTCTTCCAGAGGATTCTTCCGACTCTAATTATCATAAGCTGGTAAAAAGTTCGGTCCCGAAATTGCAAATTTCAGAAGATCAGTCCGTTTATGAAAGTCTGCTGCAAATTTGCTCTTATACTGCCTCCCTAACTGACGGTTTTACTGTAGCTTCATTTGAGAAATTTATGGGCCTGCGCATTTAGGGAAGGATTAATTTAATTTCAGATTTATGAAAAAGGGAAGAATGGAGGCCTTTAGCGATGGTGTTCTGGCCATTGTTATTACCATTATGGTTCTTGAAATAAAAGTACCTCATGGAAATAATATTACCAATCTGGAGCCGCTGATTCCCGTATTTCTAAGCTATGTGCTGAGCTTTATCTATATTGGTATTTATTGGAATAATCACCACCACATGATTCATGCTGCAGAGAAGGTTACAGGTGCCGTCCTTTGGGCAAACCTTCATCTTCTCTTCTGGCTCTCCCTTATTCCATTTGTCACCGGTTGGGTGGGAGAAAATCACTTCAGCCCAATCCCAATGGCACTTTATGGGTTTATACTATTTATGGCCGCAGTAGCCTATTTTATACTTCAGCAAATAATAATTCGCAGCCAAGGGAAGAAATCAATCCTCGCAAAAGCTATTGGAAGGGATATAAAAGGCAAGTTATCTACTGTGCTCTATCTTGTTGCAATAGCTTCATGTTTTATTCATCCGCTTATTGCAGGTATCATCTATATTTTGGTTGCGTTAATGTGGCTTATCCCAGATAAAAGAATTGAACGCAGCATGAATGGATCCTATGAAGAGGAACATGTTTAGAATTCATAGACCACTCCCACCCCAAGGGTTTGTTTAAACTGTACCCGTGGGCCAAAAGTTTCCAGGTCTCCGTCATCATCCACATCTTCCTTATATTTTACATCATCGTCATATCGCAGATGGGAGCCTATACTGGCCTTTATAAAATCATTCACCTTCAGATTCACGTTTAATTGCCAGTCTACATCTACATTTCCAAAATTATTCAGATAATCGGAATAAAGACTTAGCCTGTTTTTGACGTTTACATTCTCGAAAACCTCCTTTTCAAAATTACTTGTCACCAAAAAACCAAATTCTGTCCTTACCATTTCGCCTTCTTCCACAATATTGCCTTCTTCATCTCTCACAGCACCGGTAACCCCAAACATTCCTTCATTTGCCAGACGTTGGTCCAGTACAAATGTAGATTTTTGGGTAACTGGCGAAATATACACGGTCAATTCTTCTTCAGGATGGGAATATTCGGCCCCAACCCCAAGGAACAGATAGGCCGGTGCCATGAATTTCGAAATAGGATTAGATTTTTCCGGATATTTATACCCGTTGGAAAATTGCGTGTTAAAATCAAGTTTTGCAGAATAAAACCAGTTGGAAGTAGAATCCGGCCGATATCCAAAAGTAGAACTTAGCAAAAGCTCATCTTCCGTTTTTCGTATTTCCCTGCCTTCCTGGGCATTTAATCCATAACGGATTACCGCGGAATTACTCCATTTGGTAAGTGCTTTTTTATAATTTCTTTCAAAATTACCATGGATTAATGCGGATACGGAATTGTTCCCCCCGCTGTTCCAGTTCACAAAGGCCACCTCGCTAAAATCCAGCCCAACGGCGTTTTCTTCATTCCAGTAAGTAGCCACATCAGTTGAGGCGGTGTCCTGCTGGACCTGAAGCGTATCTATAACTTCTGTCGTATCTATGGCTCTTTTAAAATGAGGAAATTTTGAAGCATAAGTGTTTAGTGAAATTAGGCACAGAAAAAGGCCTATCAAGCTGATTTTCATTTTATTTAAATTCTCGGAATTGCAAAAATATAAATTTTAAAGCATTGAGTTTAATACACTCCTTATATTTTCAACGCTTATTCCGGCAATTTCTTGTAATTCTTTTACAGTTCCATGTTCAATAAATTCATCAGGCACCCCAAGACGCATAATTTCACCCTTATATTTTTTAGCCGAAGCATATTCAAGCACTGCGCTACCAAAACCTCCGGCCATAGCCCCGTCTTCAACAGTAAGGATCTTTTTGTATTCTGAAAAGATCTCCTGAAGCAGAAGTTTGTCCAGGGGTTTTATAAAAATCATATCATAATGCCCAATTTTCCCTTCTTCAGATATTTTTGAAATTGCTTCGGAAACATTCTCTGTCATCTTACCAATGCTCAAAACGGCAATTTCCGAACCTTTGCGCAGGCAGTTCCCTTTCCCGATTTCCATTTGCTGAAAAGGCAATTCCCATTCCGCCGCCACACCACGCCCCCGTGGATACCTGATCGCCAAAGGATGCTTTAGCTGAAGCTGTGCCGTAAATAACAAATTTCGTAACTGGATTTCGTTGGAAGGCGCTGCGATCATCATATTGGGAATACAGCGCAGGTATGGAATATCATATAAGCCATGGTGGGTTGCACCGTCTTCCCCAACCAGGCCGGCCCGATCTATACAAAAAACCACCGGCAAATCCTGCAGGGCCACATCGTGAATTAACTGATCGTATGCCCGTTGGAGGAACGTGGAATAAACAGCACAAAAAACCGTAAAACCCTGCGTGGCCATTCCCGCTGAAAGGGTTACCGCATGTTGCTCGGCTATTCCCACATCAAAAGCCCTTTCAGGAAATGCCTGCATCATATATTTAAGGGAACTACCCGTTGGCATGGCAGGCGTAATTCCTATAATTTTCTCATTCCGCTTCGCCAGTTCAACCAGGGTAAGCCCAAATACATCCTGGTATTTTAAGGGTAAACCTTCCGTATCATAATTGAGGAGCTCTCCTGTATCCGGTTCAAATTTTCCGGGGGCATGATATTTTACCTGGTCCTCTTCCGCTTTTTTAAGGCCTTTCCCTTTTGTGGTAATAACATGTAAAAATTTAGGGCCTTCAATCGCTTTTAATTCATCAAAAACTTCCAGTAAAGCTTTCAGGTCATGTCCGTCTACCGGGCCGTAATATTTAAAATTCAGCGCTTCAATAATATTGTCCTGTGCGGGTTTATGCCCAACCCTAGCTTTGGTGAGGTATTGCTTTAACGCACCTACGCTTGGATCAATCCCTATGGCGTTATCGTTTAAAACCACCAGCAGGTTTGCTTTGGAAACCCCGGCATGGTTAAGCCCTTCAAAAGCCATCCCGCTGGCTATGGAAGCGTCACCAATCACTGCAATATGCTGTTTGTAAACCTCCCCTTTTAACCGGGAAGCAATAGCCATTCCCAGGGCCGCAGAAATTGAAGTGGAAGAATGTCCTGTTCCAAAAGTATCATAAATACTTTCCTGGCGTTTGGGAAACCCGCTTATTCCATTAAGCCTGCGGTTAGTGTCGAAAATATCCTGGCGCCCGGTTAAAATTTTATGTCCGTATGCCTGGTGGCCCACATCCCAAACCAGTAAATCTTGAGGGGTGTTAAAAGCGTAATGCAGGGCAATGGTCAACTCCACCACGCCCAGGCTGGCCCCCAGGTGTCCTTCTTTGGCAGCAACAATATCAATAATAAATTTCCGCAGTTCTGCCGCAAGCGGCTTCAGTTGGTCCTTTGGGAGTTTCCTGAGATCCCCGGGTGAATTTATTTTTTTGAGAAGATCTGCCATATGCTGCATATTTGGATATAAGCGCGTTAAAATAAGCCATACAAAAATAGGAGCAGAAATCGGATTGATAAAGTTATGGCCGGAAAAGAATATTAAAAAAGCAGCCTTTGCTATTAAGCTATAATTTTTACCTTTCCAAAAAGAAATTAAAACCCAGGGTATGCTAACTCCTCTTGATGACGAATTTTTTATGAAAAAAGCTTTGGAAGAAGCCCGCACGGCTTTTGATAAAGGGGAAATCCCTGTGGGAGTGGTGGTGGCGGTAAAAAACAAGATCATTGCGCGCGGCCATAATCTTACCGAAATTTTGAATGATGTTACCGCGCATGCCGAAATGCAGGCCATAACCGCCGCCGCCAATTATTTGGGTGGAAAATACCTGCGGGACTGCACCATGTATGTAACCCTGGAACCCTGCCAGATGTGCGCAGGTGCTTTATACTGGAGCCAGCTTTCCAAACTGGTTTATGCCGCGAACGACCTGCAACGCGGCTACCGCACTATGGGCGCACAGCTGCATCCAAAAACACAAGTAAAATCCGGAATTCTGGAAAAAGAAGCTTCAGAACTGCTGAAACGCTTTTTTGTTCAGAAACGAAATCTGAATTAACAATAAACGTTCTTCTTCATTGCAGCCATTATCTTTATATTTATTCCGAAGAAAACTGCAGGGATATAAATGCGCCGCTATGACTTTTAGACTTCTTACCCTTATTTGCCTGTACCTTTCTGTTATTTTTAGTTTTAGCAGTTGCGCTGAAAAGAAAAATCCTGAAGCAGAAAAGAAACAAAATCGTTTAGCAGAAGCCAGCAGCCCTTATCTTATAGAACATGCCGATAATCCTGTGGACTGGTATGAATGGGGCCCGGAAGCTTTAGAAAAAGCAGAAAAGGAAGACAAGCCCATTATTATAAGCATTGGTTACGCTGCCTGCCACTGGTGCCATGTAATGGAGGAAGAAACTTTTATGGATTCCTCTGTAGCCGCTGTTATGAACAAAAATTTCATCTCTATTAAAGTAGACCGGGAAGAGCGCCCGGATATTGACAATATTTATATGAATGCGGCCCAGCTGTTAAATGGCAGCGGAGGATGGCCCCTGAATGCTGTCGCGCTTCCCAATGGAAAACCCTTTTTTGCCGGCACTTACTTTTCCAACCAGGACTGGAAAAATATACTCCAGGAGATTTCCCGCGCATACAAAGAAAATAAAGCGGAGCTTACAGGAACTGCCGATGCCCTCACAAGGGGAATAAGATCTGTTAACAACCTGCAACAGCTGGAAACCAATACTTCCGTATTTTCAGAAGAAGATTATGTTGCTATAATCCAAAACTGGAAAAATGCCTGGGATCCTGAAAACGGAGGTTACCAAGGCTCCCAAAAATTCCCCCTTCCCGTTGCCTGGGACGCGCTGCTGCAGTACTATTATCTTAGCGGGGATACAGAAACCATGGAGATGCTAAAAACCACTTTAGACCATATGGCCAGGGGTGGGATCTATGACCAGCTGGGAGGTGGTTTTGCCCGTTATACCACAGATACTGACTGGCGATATCCTCATTTTGAGAAAATGCTTTATGATAACGCCCAGTTGATCAGCCTGTATTCCAACGCATATAAAATCACTAAAAAAGAAGAATATAAAAATATTGTTGAAGAAAGTATTGCATTTGTTGAGCGGGAATTGTCAAATTCTGAAGGTGGCTTTTATTCTTCTATTAATGCAGACAGTGAAGGAGAGGAAGGTAAATATTATGTATGGACTTCCGGAGAAATAAAAAATAATCTTTCACCGGCAGAAGCAAAGGTGATTTTGGATTTCTACAATTTTGAAAATTACGGCAACTGGGAAAAAGGAAAAAATATCCTGTTCCGGAGATTTTCTGAAGAAGAATTTTCTGAAAAAAATGGGCTGGATCATAATCAATTTTCTGCCACTCTCGCAAAAGCTGAAGAAAAACTGGAAAAACTGAGAGAAAAGAGAAAAAAGCCAAGCATTGATGATAAAAGCCTTACCTCCTGGAACGCTTTAATGACAGATGCTTACCTGGATGCCTATACTGCCCTTGAGAAAGAGCAATACCTGGAAAAGGCCTTGGCCACCGCTTCTTTTTTAGATAAAAACATGTGGCGCAAAGATGGCGGGTTATGGAGAAATTACAAAAATGGGAATAAAAGCATCAGGGCTTTTCTTGATGATTATGCTTTGCTTGGTCAGGCCTGCCTTAGTCTATACCAGGTAACTTTCAATTTAAAATGGCTAAAAAAAGCTGAAGCCCTTACTACCTATTCCATAGAAAAATTCCAGGACGAAAAATCCGGAATGTTCTATTTCACAGAAAAAGAAGAAGACGGGCTGGTAGTCCGCAATATGGAGCTGGAAGATTCAGTATTGCCCTCTTCCAACGCCGTAACCGCGGGTAACCTTTTAAACTTGGGCATATTGCTGGAAAACGAAGAATACCTGGAAATGAGCAGGACCATGTTATCACAAATGCAAAAGCAGCTAAAATCAGGCCCTGCTTCTTACGCAAATTGGATAAAGCTCCTCGGAAAGAACACCTATGGCTATTATGAAATTGCCATAATGGGTGAAAAAGCCGTGGAAAAAAATAAATACCTCCAGAGGGAATATTTACCTGTTGCGGTTTTTATGGGAGGGAGAGAAGAGAACCTGCCCCTGCTTAAGGGAAAACTTTCTCCTGGAGAAAACCTTATTTATGTATGCGAAAACAGGACCTGTAAGTACCCTGTACAAACTGTTAAGGAAGCTCTTGAGCTCCTACAAAAACCTGTTTTTTAAAATAAACACCTGCAACTCCAGTACTGTTTAAAAAAACACCAGTAAATTTTCTACTTCTCTGCTACATTCATGCTCAAATCTCATTATCAATAATTTATAAATCAGGTTTTAACAAGATTGAAATATTCTTATTACAAAATGATAAGATAATATTAACACACCTGCGATAAACTGCATAAATTTCATATCTATAAATTATTGTGCTATATTTAGCAATATATATATAAAGGGCTTTAAATAATTATGAATATGAAAAACAGACCACTTTGTCGGGACAAAAATCTTAAATCGGAAAGCAGATAAAAGATTCCTTAAGAAAGATTCTTTAACCAGAAAACTTAATTTTATCCAAAATTTTAAACTATAGAATTTGAATGAATATTGCCTAAAGATCAATATTGGAAATGAAAACATAAATCTATCTCGAAATCGTTGTAGCAGACCATTTCTAAACTAACCATTATTTCCTGATGATCAGGATGATTACAAAACCTGCGATATTCATTACAAAAATTCTGCATTAACCATTTTAATTAATCAAAAACCAAGGGACTAACTAAAAATTAAATTATGAACAAAAAGGTTAAAATCAATCCCACAGGCCGGTCTTCAGGGATTAAATATCTTCAGGCTGGCTTAATCATCTTCGCACTTCTGGCAGGCTTCTGTATACCCGAAGTTTATGCCTTTAAAGGACCAGGGAATTTACAGCACGAGGTAAGCGGTACCGTAATTGATGAAAATGGTTCTCCGCTTCCCGGGGTAAGTGTATTCATCCAGGGCACCTCAACCGGTGTGGCTACAGACTTTGACGGAAATTATTCTATTTCGGCAGATGATGATGCTATCCTGGTATTTAGTTACGTAGGTTTTGGCACCCAGGAAATCCCCGTTAACGGACGAGCAGTTATAGATGTTGTAATGGCTGAAGATGCTGCGGCCCTAAGTGAAGTTGTTGTTACAGGTTACAGCAGCCAGAGCACCAGGGATATTACAGGTTCTGTTTCTGTAGTGGATTCTGAAAACCTGGAAGCTGTTTCTCCTCTAAACGTAGAAGAAGCCTTACAGGGCCAAAGTTCTGGTGTTGTAGTAGGAAATCAGGGAGGTCCCGGCCAGGGAGCTGTGGTGCGTATTCGTGGTTACGGTACTATAAACGGCAACGACCCTCTTTACATTATAGATGGCACACCAACAGGAGCGGGATTAACAGATATAAATCCTAATGATATTGAGTCTATTCAGATTCTAAAAGATGCCTCCTCTGCTGCAATATATGGTAACCGTGCGGCAAACGGGGTTATTATTATAACTACTAAAGGCGGAAAGCGCGGACAAAAGGTAAGATTTAATGCTAATGCTTACGTTGGAGTAGATTTTATTCCAGACTCCGTTTTTCCTGATATGGCTTCTCCACAACAACTGGCAGACGCAATATGGGAAGCCGCTGCAAATGATGGTACAGGCTTCCCGAGCAATCAGCAATTTGGAAGCGGGCCAGAGCCTGTAATCCCAAATTACCTCTTCCCACGTGGTGCGCAAACTGCTGATGAAAGTTTGTACAGTTATCCCGATAACAGGATTACCAGGTCTAATCCTGAAGGCACGGACTGGTTTGACGAGTATTTTAATCCCGCCACCACCAAAAATTTTAATGTAAGTGCAGCCGGCGGTTCTGAAAATGCCAGCTTCTTTATGTCATTAAGCGCTTTAGACCAGGAAGGTACAGGCTACGCCACCAATTATTCCCGTTATACACTAAGGGCTAATTCCAGTTTTGATGTAACAGACAACTTCAGGGTTGGGGAGAATCTTACTCTATCGTATTCAGATCAAACAATTCCTCCGGGAGTAGATGTAAATGATGGTACCATCACCAACCTTTACAGAATTCATCCTTTAATTCCCGTGAGGGACGTAGGAGGTAATTTTGCCGGCGTATGGGTACAGGGGTTAGGTAATGCCGATAACCCCATTGCGAATGCTGCGAGAAACAAAGACAATGGTATTCTAAGTTTCAGGGCCCTGGGAAATTTTTATGGAGAGGTAGATATTCTAGAAGATCTTACCTTTAAATCTAATCTTGGTTTCGACCTGGAATCTACCAACACCACTAACTTTGCGCCTGCGATTTTAGAAGCAGAAGCCCCTACAGACAACCTTCTAACAGAAAGTTCTTCCTTCTTCAGGACCTATACCTGGTTTAATACCTTAACCTATGATAAAATCTTCGATGAGCACAGCTTTAATGTGCTGGCAGGGACAGAATATCATAAAGAATGGTTTAGGAATTTCAGCGCGAACCGAGGCGGTTTCTTGTTTGATGATGTGGAAAATATAAGGTACCTGGATTTAGGTACGCAGGCTTACTCTGGTTCTGGCAATGGGTATATATCTGCGTACTTTTCAGCTTTTGGAAAAATCGACTATAAATATAACGACACTTATTTGCTTAGTGCGACTGTACGGTACGATAGTTCTTCCCTTTTTCAGAAGGATAACAGGGACGGTGTATTCCCTTCCTTTAGTGCCGGCTGGAGAATTAGCAATGAAGCTTTTATGGAAGACTCCAATGTCTTTACAGACCTTATGCTGAAAGCCGGTTATGGAATTGTGGCTAACAACGGTAATATTTCCACCTCTGCCACAGTAAACACTTATTCTCCAAATAACGATTATTATGCCTATCCCACCAGCATAAATAGTGTTGCATCTGGTTATGGGCTGAACGCCAGGGGAAATCCAGATTTGGAATGGGAAACAACCACCACCATCAATATTGGTATTAATTCCAGGTTATTCAACACTTTAAATTTTGATTTTGAGTACTATAATGCTGATACCGAGGATATGTTATTGTTTGTTCCAAGTGATCCAACCATTTATGGATTAACAAACGGAACAACCCAAAACCTTGGAAAAATGAACAACACAGGTTTTGATGCTGCCTTATCCTATAACAGCCTGGGAGAATCAGATTTCAACTTTAACGTGGGCTTAAATGTTTCAGCTTATAAAAATGAAGTGGAATACCTAAACCCAGATAACCGGGAAACCTTTATACAGGGAGACCGTGTAAGGGACCAGCTTCCTAATAGGACTATGGCAGGACAACCGCTGGCTTCTTTTTACGGAAAAGTCTTTACCGGGATAGAAAATGGCAGGATGCAGTTCGCAAATGATGGAGAAACCACTTTTATTGGTAATCCGCATCCCGATTTTACTTACGGGCTTACCTTTAACGGAGATTATAAGAATTTCGACTTTTCATTATTGGTGCAGGGTTCACAGGGAAATGATATTTATAACTTCCTGAAATTCTTTACAGATTTCAATACTTTTCCAGGAGGAAAAAGTGTAGATTTCGTAAATTCAAACGGTCTGCCAGACTTAACCAATGATGCTGCCATAATACTGAATGAATCGGCACCTTCTTCTTACTATGTTGAAGATGGTTCTTATGCAAGATTAAAAAACATCCTTATTGGGTATTCTTTACCTGAAAGCACCGTACAGAGCATTGGTGCAGAGAAAATAAGGGTTTACATACAGGGAAAAAATTTAATTACTATTACTGATTACTCCGGACTGGATCCCGAGGTGAACCTTAGAAATGCCCCAGGCACCAATGCCAACCTTACTATTGGGCTGGACAGCGGGGTTTATCCTATAGACAGATCAGTTATACTTGGCTTAAACGTTTCATTATAAATTTTTACTATGAAAAAAATATTTGGATTATTAATGTGTACAGTACTTATATGGTCCTGTAATGATGAGTTAGATGTGCCCATTCAATCGGTAATTTCGGGCTCAGATGTACCACTAAATTCGAGGTTCATCAACACCCAGGTAATAGCCGCTTACGCTATGCTGGACGGGAACCAGGCAAATGACAACGTTTGGCGTGCAGCCGCATCTAACTGGGTTTATGGTGAAGTTGCCGCAGACAATGCGTACAAAGGAAGTGATGCCGGTGACCAATCTGAAATAACCGCATTCGAAACCTATGCCGCTGCGGCAAGAAATTCTTACGTAGACTACAAGTGGGTCTCTATTTTTGAAGGGGTTTCACGTACCAATATTGCCATAAATGCCATACAGGGCGGCCTGGAAGCCGGAACATTAACCGAGGAACAAGCCAATGAGTTTCTTGGAGAAATGAGGTTCTTAAGAGGCCATTACCATTTTGAGGCAAAGAAAATGTTTGGAAATGTTCCCTATATTGATGAAACCACCACGGAAAGCACCACCAATATGGGAGTGGATGTTTGGGCCAGAATAGAAGAAGATTTTCAATTTGCCGTAGACAACCTGGAACCTTTAAGCACAAGGGTTGGCGGAGCAAATTCCTGGAATGCTAAAGCTTATCTTGCAAAAGCCCATATGTACCAGTTAGATTATGATGCTGCTAAACCTCTCCTGGAGGATATTATTAATAACGGCCCTTATGCATTGAACACCTATTTTCATGATAACTTTAATGCAGAAACCAATAACAGTGTAGAATCGGTTTTTGCCGTGCAAAATGCCGTTAACGATGGTAGTAACAACAGTAGTAATGCTGCGTGGGGGGAAGTTCTGAATTTTCCCAACGGAAGTCCTATAGGTGGTGGATGTTGTGGATTCATGCAGCCTTCACATAACCTTGTTAACGCGTATAAAACAGATGCATCTGGATTGCCTTTGTTAGATACCTTTAATGAATCCAATATTAATAACGTAGACCCACAGGACGATTCCCCGAGTGGCTTTGCTGATGATGAGACTTTTGTTGAGGAGCCTGGAAACCTGGACCCAAGGTTAGACTGGACCGTGGGAAGAAAAGGAATTCCTTTTTTGGGCTGGGGTGATTTTCCTGGTTTGGCATGGATAAGGGATCCTGCCAACGGGGGGCCATACGTTTCAAAAAAGATCGTATATAGCGCAGACCAGGCTGGTTCTGTAAACTCCCTTACAGGATGGAACACCGCCATAAACTCCATCAATACAAATATTATCCGTTATGCCGAAATTCTTCTATGGCGTGCAGAAATTGCCGCTGCAGAAGGAGACCTTACCATGGCAGCCAATCTGGTAGACCAGGTAAGAGCGCGGGCCGCAAATCCGGATACCTGGGTTATGGACGACGATGGTACACCGGCTGCAAATTATGAGATCAGCTTATATTCTGAAAACGGAGGTTTCCCAGACCAGGAATTTGCAGAAAAAGCCGTGATGTTCGAATACAGGTTAGAAACAGCATTAGAAGGCCACAGGTTTTTTGATCTGGTACGCAGGGGAAAAGCAGAAGAAGTTTTGAATGAGTATCTTGACGAGAATGATACCCGTTCTTATCTTCAGGGTGCCTCGTACAGCCCTACAGCAGCTGTTTTCCCTATTCCACAACCTGCCATAGATCTAAGTGGCGGTGTACTGGAACAGAATCCAGGATACTAAAACAGAAGTCTACAAAGATAATTAGCCAACGGAGTTTATTTACATAAGCTCTGTTGGCTTTTAAAAAATCTACTGAATTAATTCCCACGCTCATGCCCTGCAGAATAAAAATTCTTTTAGCGATTCTGGCCTTTGGTTGCGTACAATCTTCCTGTTCAGATAAAAAAAGGGGAGAACCCACGCAATTTCAAAAACTCGATCGGGATCAAACAGGTATTTCTTTCAAGAACTCTATTAAGGAGAATGACAGCCTTAATTTTTTTACATATTCTTACATATACCTTGGTGGTGGTCTCGCAGCAGGGGATATTAATAACGATGGCCTTACCGACTTATTTTTTACCGGCAATATGGTGCCCAATAAACTTTACCTTAATACAGGCAACCTTAGCTTTAAAGATATTACTGAAGAGGCCGGAGTGGCGGGGGACAAAAGATGGTTCACAGGAGTTACCATGGCCGATGTAAACAATGATGGCTTTCTGGATATCTACTGTTCTGTTGGTGGAATGGATAAACCCCAAAAAAATATTCTATACATTAATAATACAGACGGCACTTTTACAGATAAAGCAGCCGAGTATGGAGTTGATGATGAAGGCAACAGTATACAGGCTACCTTTTTTGACTATGACCTGGACGGGGACCTGGATCTTTATGTGGCAAATTACCCGCCTACGGCTTTTAGTGCCAATAACGCATTTTATAAATTTAAAACAGAAAACGTAAAAGACATTGAAACAGATCATTTATACAGAAATGATGGCGGGCATTTCACTAATGTCACCGATGCATCCGGATTAAGGTCTTTTGGCCTAACCCTGAGTGCAACCGTTGGCGATCTTAATGAAGATGGCTGGCCAGACCTTTATGTTTCCAATGATTTTAGTACGCCTGATTATCTTTACCTTAACAACCAGGACGGCACTTTTAAAGAAGTGGTGAAAGATGCCACCCGACAAACATCTTTCTACGGAATGGGTGCTGATATTGGGGACTACAACAATGATGGCTTCCTGGATATTCTACAGGTAGATATGGCCCCAAAAAACAACCGCAGGGCCAAGTCCAATATGTCCAGTATGAACCCAAATATTTTCTGGAGCACTGTTAACAGCGGGTTCCACTACCAATATATGCAGAATACCCTGCAAACCCATTCGGGGGTGATAAACAAGAATATCCCCCAATATAACAATACTTCCCGCCTGGCGGGTTTATCTTCTACAGACTGGAGCTGGGGGCCACTTTTTGCCGATTTTGACAATGACGGTCTCAAAGACGTTTTTGTTTCCAACGGCACCAGAAGGGAAATCAACAACCGCGATTTCTTCAATAAACTGGCGCAAGATCCTAATAAAAGAGACAGTCTGCTTCAAAAAAACCTGGCCATTCCTTCAGAAAAAATAGATAATTTTATTTTTCGGAATAAAGGGGACCTCACTTTTGAAAGGACAAACGAAAAATGGGGAATATCCTTCAAAGGCTTTTCAAATGGTTCTGTTTACGTGGACCTGGATAATGATGGTGACCTTGAAATCGTCACCAACAATATAGATGATTATGCTTCCGTATTTAAAAACAACAATATCAACAAAAATAACTACCTGGATTTTCAGCTGAAGGGACCGCAAAAAAACCTGAATGGTCTAGGAACGAGAATTTATGTGACTACCTCTAAAGACACCCAAATGCAGGAACTTACACTTACCCGCGGTTTCCAGTCTTCCATAGCTCCTAAACTTCATTTTGGGGTTGGAAAAGAAGACAGAGTACAGGAAGTCAAGGTGATCTGGCCCGATAAAAAAACGCAAATTCTTAAGGAAGTACCGGTAAATAAACTCATGGAGCTTGATTATACCAATTCAACTATTGCAGAAAATAAGAACCTGAAGAAAGAGCCTCCATTATTTACAACCGTTTCTGCCGATTCCCTCGGGCTACATCATAAACACATAGAAAATTTATACAACGACTTCGATAAAGAAATTCTTCTGCCACACAAGACATCCATGTTTGGGCCGGCACTTGCCGTTGGGGACCTTAACGGGGACGGGCTGGACGATATGTATATTGGCGGAGCATCCGGTTACACGGCAGGTATTTATTTTCAGAATAAAAATGGTTTTGAAAAGCAAAATTTTCCAGATATCACCAAGGACAAAAAATATGAAGATTTAGGGGCACTTATATTTGATGCAGACAATGACGGGGATAAAGATCTGTACGTGGTGAGCGGTGGAAATGAATTCCACAAAGATTCTGAAAGATTACAGGACCGGCTTTATGTTAACGAGAACGGGCAATTCAAGAAATCTCTTACTGCCCTGCCCCGAATGATCACCAGCGGATCACGGGTTTATGCCGAAGATTTCGATAAAGATGGGGACATAGACCTGTTTGTTGGTGGCAGGCTGGTACCAGGCAACTATCCCGCCCCTGCTGATAGTTATTTACTTGAAAACAAATCCAGCAAAGGCATTCCTAAATTTGAAAATATCACCGATGCAGCAGCTCCGGGCTTCAAAAAATTGGGCCTGGTAACCAGTGCCAGCTGGACAGATTTTGATGGTGATGGGTGGACAGATCTTATTATTGCCGGGGAATGGATGCCATTAAAAGTCTTTAAAAACCAGGAGGGAAAATTTACTGATATAACACGGCAAATGGGCCTGGAAGAAACCACTGGATGGTGGTTTAGCCTTAAAGCTGGTGATTTTGACCAGGATGGTGACATGGATTTTATTGCGGGAAACCTCGGCCTAAATTATAAATACCAGGCGAAAGAAAAAGAAACTTTCGACATCTACTTCTACGACTTCGATAACAATAATGAGAAAGACATTGTATTAAGTTATTTTAATGACGGGGAGAAATTCCCGGTAAGGGGCAGGGAATGTTCCTCTCAGCAAATGCCAGGCATAAAATATAAGTTTAAGAATTACCAGTCCTTTTCAGAAGCAACTCTTGAAGATATTTATACTGAAGAGTACTTAGAAGATGCGTTACATTACCAGGTAAAATCTTTCGCAAGCCTGTATATTGAGAATTCAGAAGGTGGTTTTAAATTACATAAATTACCTGTGGAAGCACAGGTCTCCAGCATTAATCAGGTACTTATAGAAGATTTTGATTATGATGGCTATCCTGATGCGTTAATTGCAGGAAACCTCTATAGTTCAGAAATTGAGACTCCCCGCGCAGATGCCGGGATTGGATTATTTCTTAAAGGAAATGGAAAAGGAGGCTTTAATCCTGTCCCTGCCAGAAATAGCGGCTTTTTTGTACCGGGAGACGTAAAAGACATGGCAATGCTTAACACTCCCATAGGAAGATTTGTAGTAGCTGCAAAAAATAATGATTCTATTCAGATAATAAAATTGAATAAAAAGCAAAACACTCTTCTCACTTCAGGGAAAGAAGAACGCAAAAAGAACCTGAAAAATCAGGATGCCATAACTCAGAATATTCAGTTTTTGAGCAATTAAATCCGTTAAAAACCCCAACTGAAAAAGAAAAATTTTAAAAATAAGATTAAATTCTGAAGTTTTTATTAGAAGAACCAAAACCAATATTATGATACATAGAAGAACATTTCTCAAACAATCCGGCCTTGCCATTGCGGCCACCACTCTTTTGCCCGGCAATATCTTTGCCAGCACGGTTAAACAAAAAGTGGGATTGCAGCTATATTCCATGCGGGAATCCCTTCCTCAGGATGTAAAAGGAACCCTTGAAAAAATAGCAAAAGTGGGCTTTAAAGAAGTTGAAACTTACGGCTATTCCAAGGAAAATGCTTTTTGGGGCACCAGTCTTAAAGAATTTAAAAAGATACTTGATGACAACGGACTAGCCACCCCCAGCGGGCATTATGGAATGGATCCCTACCTGAAGGAAAACGGTGCAAAAGACGAACTTATGATGGCCATAGACGCGGCCAATACCCTGGAACAAAAATATGTTATCATTCCTTACCTTTCTGAAGGATTAAGGAACAACTACGGCAGGCTTGCCGATAAATTGAATGAAGCCGGAGAAGTTTGTAAAAAAGCAGGTTTAAAACTAGCCTATCACAACCATGATTTTGAATTCGACAAATTTGATGGGGAAACAGCATATGAAATAATGCTAAGAAACACAGAAAAAGACCTTGTATCTTTTGAAATGGATATTTATTGGGTGGTAAGAGCAGGAACAGATCCTGTAGCTTTAATTGAAAAATATCCCGGCAGGTTTCCACTATGGCATGTTAAAGACATGAGCAAAACCAATCCTGAATTAAATACCGAGATTGGAAATGGCTCTATAGATTACAACAAGATCTTTGATTATCAGAAAAAATCAGGGGCAAAACACCTTATCCTGGAGCAGGAAAATTTTGAAATAGAGCCCTATAAAAGCTTGGATGAAAGTTATAATTATATTCAACAGGAGCTATTAGGTTAGATTTAAACCGGCTATAAGAAAGAGTTTCTATTGCTGAAGCTAAAACAAAATAAACTTTAGCAATAGAAAGCCTTTCTTCCGCTTCCCGGCATTCTAACCAACGCGCACGGCATTTCAGCTACTTTGATATGATAATTATTTCTGCGGAAAAATTTCTTACCAGCTCTCCTCTTCTATTGCGTTACAAGTACCCAGTCCACTAAAACCTTTGCTTTTCCATCCTTAATAAGCTTTACCGTGGATTCAGGGATTCCCGGATATGGCTCCTCCACACCATTGGTTTTTTCGGGATAGGCACCTCCCAAAGCCAGGTTTAAGATCAGGTATTTAGGATTATCAAAAGCCCAGTTTCCGTAATGCTCTATCATCTCCCTTGTTGCCCTATAGACCAATCTACCGTCAACCTTAAAATTTAATCCCTGAGGACTCCAGTCAACAGAATATACATGCCACCCGGTCACATCCTGCCCTTCGGGAAAGTAATATTTATTTACCAGCGGCGTCTCTCCCGAGTAACCTGGGCCGTGCAGTGCCACTCCAATCCAGTCGGTTTCGCCCACGTATTCCATGATGTCAATTTCACCTGTGTCCGGCCAGTTTCCACCCCCAAGTGCCCAGAAGGCGGGCCAAAAACCTGAACCTGCAGGCAATTTCATCCTGGCAGCCGCAGTACCATAAGTAAACATTACTTTATCCCTGGTATTGATCCTTCCGGAGATAAAATCGAAATTTTTACCATTAATAGTTCCAGAATTTGGGGCATAAAGGGCCTTTAAAATTAAAGCGCCATTTTTTGCACCTCCCGCTTCTTCTCCCTTCGCCATATAAATAGTAGCGGAAGAATCTATATACATCTGTTGCTCATTATTAACATGAAAATCGGAGCCCACGATGTTCCATTTTTTATGATCAAGTTCCGCATCAGAAAAATCCTCAAAAAACAGGGTATCTGTATCTTTTTGAACATTCTCATATATGGGTTGAGCCTGTAGCATTTCGGCGGCTAACAAAGCCGTGATCAAAAATAAAATCTGTAGATAAATATTACGCATGTTTCATAGGTTTAGAATTACGTATTCACTGGAAAAACAGTCGAAATCTTAAAGGACTATAACTGGCAGTTTGATTTCAAATTACCCAAAGTGCTATAAAAAACCTCCCAAAAGATTACTCCTGCAAGGTTTTTTTTAACCTTGTAGGTGGTTATAGCACTAAAAATACACCTACAGGGTTTTTAAACCCTGCAGGACTTTCCATTTAATCCAGTAATAGTTTTGTGACAAGACTGATAGTTAAAAAGGATTAAACTTTTCCGGAACTTCAGCTTTACAGTTCTGTCACTTTTATATAATCCACATAATATTTCTGCGGAAAAATGGAATCGTCTACTTCCGGGCCGCCAAAATTGCCACCCACAGCCATATTGATCAGGAAATAAAATGGTTTTCTGAAAGGATAATGTTCCTCATCATATTCGTCCGGTACAAAATTGTAAACGGAATTACCATCTACAAAAAATTCCATATTCTCAGCAGTCCAGATAACTTTAAAAATATGGTATCCTTCTTCTATATTGTTGATATTCGTCTTTTTTGAGCTGGCATTTTCCCCGTGATGCGCGGGATAATGCAGCGTGGTATACACCGTATTCGGCTCGCGGCCCACATATTCCATAATATCTATTTCTCCGGAAGCAGGCCACCCAACCTCAGCAATATCATGCCCCAGCATCCATAATGCCGGCCAGATTCCCTGCCCCGTTGCTACTTTTGCCCTAACTTCAATTTCACCATACTGAAACTCCACTTTGTCTTTGGAATTTATCTTTCCGGAATAATATTTATTGTCTTTTTTCACGGCTTCTATCACCAGTTTCCCATCTTCCACCGTCACATACTGTCGATCGTAAATTTGCCGCTCGTTATTTCCCCAACCACAAAGATTCGGGCAGCCGTCGCCTTCTTCATAGCTCCAGTTTTTCATATTAAGCTCATTTCCATCAAAATGTTCTTCAAAAATTACTTTTTGGGCATTTACTGAAAATGTAAATAATGTCAGTATCAAAGCTGCTAACCAAAATTCACTGTTTTTCATCATAATTACTTTTATTTAAACCTCAATCATAATATCTCCAAATAATGTTAAACCCGCGTAAGGGATAGAAGCAACTACCCCGCCTCGCCGAAGGCAGGCGTGTAGTGCGCATAGCCCGGCCGAAGGCTACGCCATAAAAATACAGGCCATTATTGATTCAGAGTAAATCCTGCTTTTTTGAGATATTTTGAATTTCCGCCGATGAAAACATTGAAATCCCCGGCTTCAGATTGCCATTTTTTATTTGCACTGTAAAACTCCAGCATCTTTTCGTTAATGCTGAATTCCACAATTTTAGACTCTCCAGGAGCAAGTTCGATCATTTTAAAGCCTTTAAGCTCCTTTACAGGGCGTGCTTTACTGGCCACAATATCCTGCAGGTACAGCTGCACCACTTCCTTCCCGGCACGTTTACCCGAATTTGTTACAGAAATGCTTGCTGTAATTTGCCCATTTTCGCCCATCTCTTCGGAAGATAGCTGCAAAACGCCATATTCAAAAGTGGTGTAGCTCAAGCCGTAGCCAAATGGATACAGCGCTTCCTTGCCAACATCGGTATAACTTGAAAAAGTCACGTGCTGTTCACTGTACGGCCTGCCCGTGCTCTGCTGATTGTAATACAGCGGCTCCTGCCCCACTGCCTTGGGAAAAGACACGGGAAGTTTTCCGGAAGGATTGTATTTCCCGAATAAAACATCGGCAATAGCATTACCACTTTCAGATCCCAGCTGCCAGGCTTCGACAATTGCAGGAATATTTTCGGCAGCCCAGGAAATCTCCATCGGCCGACCGTTAATTAGCACCAAAGCAATGTTCTTATTCACCTTATAAATCTCCTGCAGCAATTCCTGCTGAAGCCCTGCCAGGCCAATTTTCGCCTGACTCCTTCCTTCTCCCGCCTGAAAAGCGTCTTCCCCCAAAACCATAATAACCAAATCTGCTTTTTTGGCTTTTTCTATAGCTTCAGCAAAACCAGAACGATCGGTTTTATTAATTTCAAGCGGCATTAAAAAACTTCTTTCCCCCATGCCCAGTTTGGCACCTTCAGCATAAGTGATATTAACATTTTTTCCAGCCGCAGCTTTTATTCCTTCCACTACTGAAACTGCGGAATTGGGTTCTGCCTGTGCTCTCCAGTTTCCGATAGGCGAATCTTTATCGTTTGCCAAAGGACCGATAATCGCAATATTTTTAACCGAAGTTTTTATGGGAAGAACGTTATTTTCATTTTTTAAAAGCACAATGGATTTCCTGGCAATATCACGCGCCACTTCACGATGCTCTTTATAAGAAATCTCTTTAGCCAAATCCGAATCGGTATAGCGATAAGGATCCTCAAAAAGGCCCATTTTGAACTTTACGCGAAGAATTCTCTTTACAGCTTCATTGATAAGGCTTTCGTCAATCCTGCCTTCCTGCACCAATTCCATCAGGCTGGATTCGTACGCGCCACCTTCCATATCCATATCACTACCGGCTTTTATTGCGATTTCTGCAGCCTGTTTTTTATCTCTGGCAAAACCATGATAGATCATTTCGGTAATCGAGCCCCAGTCAGAAACCACAAATCCGTCCCAGTTCCAATCGCCTTTCAGGATATCGCGCTGCAGCATTTTATTTCCGGTTGCGGGCGTTCCATCTATGGTATTAAAGGAATTCATAAAAGTTGCCACCCCTGCATCTGCCGCAGCTTTAAAAGGAGGTAAAATCATATTATGAAGTTCATATTCCCCTATATTAACCGTATTGTAATCGCGGCCGGCTTCCGCAAAACCGTAACCGGCAAAGTGTTTGGCAGTCGCCGCTATAGTGGTGCTGTCGGCAAGATCATCTCCCTGATAACCTTTTACTTTTGCAACCGCAACAAGAGAAGTGAGGTAAGGATCTTCACCCGAGCCTTCCATAATCCTTCCCCAACGGGCATCGCGGGAAACGTCTATCATAGGTGAAAATGTCCAGTTTACACCATCGGCCACAGATTCAATTGCGGCAATCCGCGCAGATTTTTCCATGGCATCCAAATCCCAGCTCGCGGTTTCCCCCAGCGGAACAGGAAACATGGTTTTATAACCATGGATCACATCGTAACCAAACATCAGCGGGATTTTGATCCTGGAATTTTCCATCACCAGCTTTTGCGCTTCCCTTGTAGCATCTACAGAAAGCACATTAAGCATGGAACCTACCAAACCCTTTTTTAGTCTTTCTTCCTTCTGTTTATTCCCCATTTCTGAAGCCGGTCCTGTTAAATCCCAACTCCCGTTGTACTGCACAAGTTGGCCGATTTTTTCTTCCAGCGTCATCATAAAAAGAATGGAATCTACCTTGGATTCTACATTTTTTACGGAGCTTGGGATTTTTGAGTCCTGGGCAAAACCAGCAAGCTGAACGAACAGCAGCAAGACAAGAAATATGCTATTTTTCTTCATATTTGATTAATAAAAAGCCTGTTTAAAATTTTATGCAACTTCTATCCTGAATCACTTCAGAAGAAAAAGCTTTTTTAAACAGGCCTGTATTTAATTATTTTCTATTGATAAACCCTTACATAATCAATTTCCATGGAGGCTTCCTGGAATGCAGGATCTATTTCTCCCCCAAGATTACCGCCCATGGCAACATTTAGAATCAAAAAGAAATCTTTATTAAATGGTGTAGACGCATCATTCTCAAAAGTAAAATACACCTCGCCATCTAACAGGAAAGTAATCCTATCTTCTGTCCATTCGGCTTCATAAACATGGAATTCAGAAGTGGCGTTTTGAATTTGGGTATCGCCTACTACCGCATTGCCGCCGGAATTTCCGGGGTAATGCAATGCTGAAGATGTTCTGCCCGGATTATTTCCAACCCATTCCATAATATCCACTTCCCCGGTGGCGGGCCAGCCAACCTCATCAAAATCGGCGCCCAACATCCAGATTGCAGGCCAGGTCCCCCCGCCTTCCGGCATCTTTGCGCGCACCTCTACTCTCCCATAGGTAAATTCAAAATTGTCCATTGTATTAATACGGGCAGACGTAAAATCGAAGCCGCTTTCTGCCTCTCTTCTGGCCGTAATTACAAGGTTTCCATCCACAACTTCAGCATTATCTTCAGTATAATACTGGCGTTCGTTATTTCCCCAGCCGTTCTGGCCATTACCTATCTCAAAATTCCACATCCCGGTATTTAGGGCATCGCCGTCAAATTCGTCAGACCATAACAGGTCTTCAAACTGGGTTTCAAACTCCTCTTCTTCTCCGCCTCCCTCTTGTTGTTCGTCAAACGGAGTGGTGGTAAATTTAAGATACCATGCCAGTGCAGGGTCATTCCCCATAATGGCTCGTACGTGCATTGTAGTTTCAGTAATGGAAAGGATCTCATAAGTACTTGCTCCAATGTAGTAGCTCATAAATCCACCATTTGAAAAGTTTATTGCAGTACCGGTAGTTTGTCCTTCTGTTAAGCCTGAACCGGAAGGCGATAAAGAAACGTTCATGGCTCCTCCACTGTCATAATCAAGACATTCATCTTCGGCACCTGTTCCGCCAAAATCTGGCGAATAAGCTGCATTAAAGAAGGTCTGGCCGTTATTGTTGTAATTATAAACTATATTCCCGCCATTCATGCTGAAGGTAAGCTCATCTGTATAGAAGCAGGAACTAATATCTTCTCCGGCTTTTTCAAAAGGCCCCGCTGCGTAGTATGAAGGATTGTTCATGTTTTCACCGGTAGCAGGCCCCACACCCAGGTGAGCAGGTTGTGACGCAGCAACATACCAGGTTTTGCTGTCACCACCGGTAAGCAGTTGTTCAACTTCAGGATTACTGAAGTCACTAAAAACGGTAACTTCTGTGGTAGTATTTGTGGAAGCCCCTGCTGTACCATATGCAACAACCGTAACAATATAGTCATTCACTCCATTTTCACTATAGGAGTGAGTAGTGGTTCCGTCGAAGGAGACCTCTTCAGAGCCGTCTCCATACATGAACTTATAGGTCATGGCATTTTCGGCAGTTACGGTGAAGTTTACGTTCCCGCTTCCGTCTCCATTCGGCATTTCTTCACTTTGCCCAACCACCTGCGCATTGACATCCAGGTTTGAGGGGGCGGTGATTTCTCCCAGCTCATAATCTTCCTCGGCGCAGCTAACACTGAGTAAAATTAGAAAAAAGAGGAAAAATATGTTTTTGAAATTTATTGTGCTTTTCATGTGTTTGCTTTTTAATTATGAAAATATACGTTGGTGACATACACATTCGCTGCTCCCGAAGGTGAAGCTGAATAAATGAGCTGCCCTAAATGCGCTCTTCCTGCAAGATTTTCAAATTGAGAAAGAGGGATTTCCAGGCTTACCCATTCATTTTGAGCAGGATTTTCAATTGTGACTTCGTGTTCTGTATCATCACCGCCTCCATAGACGCCGTCAGGCCCTAGATCAACCAGTTTTACCCTGAAGGAAGTTGCATCTTCAGTATAAAAATCTGTATGAAAATATGCCATTTCTGAAGCATCAATAGGGTTGGCGATGGTTTCTATCCCCACATAATTGAGATTGTAGTAACGTTTTGCCAGTCTGCCATCGAAGGTCACTTCTTCATAATCGGAAACTGACCAATCGGTTCTCCAGGTATCTACCGCAATATTTTCATCAATATCACTGAAGAGGGAAATATAGGTGGTGTCTCCAATCCTGATATCGTCGTAGTAGGAGGTAGTTCCCTCCCCCGGATTTCCGAAGTCATAGAATATAATTACCCGGTCGTAATCCACAGCAGGATCAAAGGCTTCAAAAGTGCTAAGATCAAAACTTAGTTCCTCCCACTCTTCAGAAGTAGTTGTATTCTGGATAACTTCTACAAAAACGGTTGGATTGCCACCGCCTTCAGGAGCTGATGCCGAATTTTCGAATTTCAGCAAAACAGGCACACCTGCTTCGGGAGACCATACCTTCATTTTAACCGTGGTACCGTTTGAAAAATCAAGAGGTTGGTCTAAATCGAGTGACATCCCGGCCCAGGTTTCTGCCCCGCTGCCCTCGTTGAGTTCTGCTACATTAGCGCTTGAATTGATTCCTGAAGGATCGGGGTTTGCCACCACTCCCCCGGTGGTACCACCAAATCCACTCCAGGTATAGCTAAGGTTTTCCGCCTCGAAAGTTAGAGGCAGTTCTGTAAATTCCAATTGGGTGGTTTTGATGTTATCGAAATAGTAAATTTCGCCTGTTCCCGGTATATTAAAATTAAAGAACAACACGATGCGGCCGTACTCCTGGGAAGGATCTATGCTGCTAAGATCAAAAACCAGCGTTTCCCACGCTTCACTCACTGTGGTAGTAGCGGTAAATTCTGCTGCAATATCTGCATTATCACGGTTTTCCACCTTAAAAATAACATCTGCTCCGGCCACTGGAGACCATACGTCCATACTTATATATTGTGTAGTTGAAAAATCTATTGGCTCGTCAAGTACGATCTGCGTACCCGCCCAGGTTTCGGAACCTTCGGGTTTAGTGTACGAAGCCACCATGGTACTGGTGTTCACTCCGCTAGGATCAGGGTTTTCCACGATTGGTGCTCCTGCGCCTTCCCCGCCACCAAAGTTGATGAAGGTATAGTTGAGTGTTGGAGATTCGAATGTAATTGGCAAAAACAGTGGGTCGGAAATAACAATTTCCTCTGTGACTTCGGTTGTTGCCGCACCACCACTTAAGGCTACCACACGTACTGTGTAGGTGCCAACGCTTGAATAGGTATAGGAAACATTTTCTCCGGCCATTAAAGGCAAGGGCTCTTCATCTTCACCCTCCCCGAAATAAACCTCATACATCGCGGCATTTTCTGCGGTTGCAGAAACCGAAATGGTATAATTATCATCAGGATCCCGGGTTATGGTGGCCTCAAGGTTTTCAGGTGGCAAGAACGAAACGGTTAAAGACTGCGTCCCCTGCGCGGTTTCTCCAGCGAGGTTTTTACCCGTTACGGTGACTTCATATTCCCCTTCTGCATAGACATGTTCTATTTGCTCTCCCGCCTTGATTTCCGTAGAAACAGGGGAGCCATCCCCAAAATCTACCTCGTAAAGGTTGGCACCTTGCCCGGTTGGAATTACCGTAACTAACCCGGAGTTATCCTGAGTGATCTGGAAATTAGCGCCTAAATTGGATGGAGCGGCCAAACCTTCAAGATCTGCCCCCAGGCTATCATCGTCCCTGTCGCAGCTTACAATAGCAGTACTAACAAAAACGGCTATTATTATTCTAAAGATATTTTTCATACTGTTCATTTACTGTTGGATAATTCCATTTATTGATAAGCAGGGTCTTGCTCTAATTGGGTATTATTTAAATCCTGTAAGGGAATCGGCAGCTTATCGTGCTTTCCTTCCACATATCCTTTAAACTGCAAATATTCTGCAGCTAGACCTGCTCTCTGGAGATCAAACCAGCGATGGCCTTCTCCCGCCAGTTCCAGCCTTCTTTCCCTAAGGATGTTTTCAAAAGTTGCGGGAATAGATTCCTCACCAACCCTGTCTCTAACGGCGTCCAATAGTGCCTGGGCCCTGTTGGAATCACCGCCACCTCTTACCAAAGCTTCTGCTTCCAAAAGGTAAGTATCGGCTAATCTTATATCATAGAAATTCTGCGGCCAGTTAAGTTCAAAATTACCTCCTCCTGTGGAACGGTCTTCCTGTTCCCCGGCAAATTTCTTCAGAAAATAGCCTGTATTTTGGTAGCTTTCTTCATAGGATACAATTCCCAGTTGGGCAAGGCTGTCAAGGTTACTAATGGTATACTTGTACCTATTGTCGTAGCTGCCATCGCTATAAATAAAAGCATCAGCCAACTGTTGTGTTGGTATATTGAAACCCCAGCCTGCAATAAAATCGGGCGCACCCTGGTCCTGCTCAAGGACATTGTACCCACGGGGGGCTGACATTTGATTTAGCAGGTTGCCTTCTGTACAACCAATACAGCCCCAGTCGCCCCAATTTGAAGCTGAAGTATGGATAACTTCAAATATTGACTCTTCATTAAACTGATTTTCATTCTGGAAAAGGTCACCGAAGTTATCAAGAAGACGATAACCATACTGACTGGTGCCACCAGGGGTTCCATTTACCTCCTGAAGTTGTTGTGCAGCCTCCCCGAATCTTTCAAGGTGTAGATAAACTTTTCCTAATAAAGCCTTTCCGGCACCTTGTGTGGCCCTTCCAGCCTCAGTTGCCAAATCTATCTCTGTGGGCAAATTAGGAATAGCTTCTACTAGATCCTGCTCTATTAAGGCGAAAACTTCGGAACGATCTACCTGTAGTGCATTACCTAATTCACTAACGGCAACAGGTTCAGTAAACAAAGGAATACTTTCAAATAACCTGATCAAATCAAAATAGTAGTACGCTCTAAGAAACTTCATCTCTGCCTCGAACCTGCTTCTCAATTCCTCATCCATTTCTGTATTTGGCAATTTAGATAGCAGTACGTTTGCCCTGTAGATTCCGGAATAACTTCTTCTCCACAATTCTTCCTGTGGTCCAGTGGCAGGGTCTAAGGTGTAACTGGACCATGCCTGGATAGCCGGAACATCCTGGGAGTTTCCACCTCCCGCATAAAAATCATCTGAGGCAACATTTAAGGCAAATTCTTTTGCTACATAATTGCCACCTATCCATCCTACCGGATCATATGCTGCAACCAACCCGTTGTAGGCTTCCTCTGCATTACGGTAGTAGTTGGATTCCAGGCTTTGCCCTCTTGGTTCAACTTCCAGATAATCCTCACTACACGCAATCAAAGTAGCTGCTGAAACAACGGCTGCTACATATTTCATTATTTTTTTCATAATCATACCTTTTAAAATTTTTTACAATTAAAAACCAATTGATGCCCCAAGCATAAAAGACCTTGCCTGCGGATATATACCTCTGTCTATACTTAATACACCACCTCCAATTTCGGGATCGAAACCAGAGTATTTTGTAAAGGTGAAAAGGTTCTCGCTCATTACATACACCCTCACTTTTTCAAAGCCTACGGTAGAAAGAACACTTTCGGGCAGACTATATCCTATTTGAGCAGTTTTAATTCTGAAGTAATCCCCGTCTTCCAGATAAAAATCGGAAGGATTGCTATAGTTATTATTAGGATCATCATTCGTCATTCTTGGAAAGGAATCTGAAGTTCCCGGGCCTGTCCATCTGTCCAGAGCCTTAGCAGGATAATTTGCATTTGCAATATCCAGCCTGCGCAGCCCCTGGAATATCTGGTTTCCGGCGACACCCTGGCCAAATACAGTAAAGTCAAAATTTTTGTAGTACCCGTTTATTGTAATACCATAAGACCAGTTAGGAGTTGGGTCGCCAATAAAAACCCGGTCCTCTTCATTAATAGAACCGTTTCCATCGGTATCCTGCCACCTAAAATCCCCTGGCACAGCATTTGGCTGAATTAACTGCCCTTCAGCATTTGTATAATTATTAATTTCTTCCTGAGTCTGGAATATCCCCAAAGTCTTAAAACCATAGAAGGAATTTACCGCTTCCCCTACAGCGGTCCTGGTAATAGGGAAGGTACTGGATTGAAATGCTTCACCGCCGTCAAGATATTCCTGGCCGTCACCTAAAAAGGTTACTTCATTGTGTAGATAAGAGGCATTTGCATTAGCAGAAAAGCCGAAATCCTCCCCGCTTAATGAATACCCCAAATTCATTTCTACCCCCGTGTTTTCCATGTCCCCAACGTTTCTGGCCGGATTCCCGATAACCCCTGCAAATGCAGGAATTCGTGGATATAGTAAGATGTCTGTTGTTTCTTTTCTATACCAATCCACTTCAAGTGAAAAACCATCTAAAAACCGTGACTCAAATCCTATGTTTAACTGGCTGGTTTCTTCCCACTTGAGATCCGGGTTAGCCGGTGCATCGGGGCTATATCCAACATCGTAGCTGCCAAGCTGATCTCCAAAAGCATAATTTCTTCCGGAACCAATAGTAGAAAGAAAAGCCAGATCTCCAACGTTATCGTTACCCACAACGCCATAACTACCTCTCAATTTAAAGAAGCTAACCGGATTGTTAGTCCCCCAGAAATTTTCTCTGGAAGCCACCCAACCTACAGATGCTGAAGGAAAGATACCATACTTGTTATTGGCACCAAACCTCGAAGACCCGTCTCTACGAATTATCCCGCTAAACAGGTATTTTTCACCGTAGTTATAGTTTATTCTACCAAAAAGAGAAGCAACTTTATGTGGCACATTTTCATATCCGTTTGCAACTATATCATCTTCAGGCACATCGAAGTTCAATGAAGCATCATCAAAATTATCAACGGGAATGCCATATTTGGTTACACTTAATCCTTTGGCTTCATTTTCTTTATATGCTCCCTGGCCTAAAAGTATAGTAAAATCATGTTCTCCAATTTGATCTGAATAAGAGATCGTATTCTCTAGATTATAATCGAGTTTATTATTGCTACTTCTGGTAAAAGAAGTTTGAGCAGTACTTGTAGAAGCATTTAAATAGTTGATGGGCGTGAATGACTCATCCCCCCAATAAGATAATTTTACACCAAGGTTAGAACGGAATACCAATCCTTCCACAGGCTCCGCCTCTACAAAAGCGTTTCCTACGAAATTGTCACTGTACCCAAAGTTTCCAAGACGGGTTTGAATATATGCCAGAGGGTTTATAATTTCCTGAGCAACGTTTTGGGAAATACCATAAGGATTTCCATTGGCATCACGAATAAAAGGTAGATCCTGGTTGTACGGGAACTGTCCCAGCCTCTCAGGATCGGTCACGATTACGGGTGTAAGAGGATCTAAATTAATGGCTGAACTCAGCGGCCCACCATATTCACTATTGGTATTTCCAATTCCAACACTTTTATTTCTTGAATATCCAAAATTTTCCCCGAAGGTTAACCATGGGGTGATGTTATGTGTAGAGTTTAAACGTATGTTAGTACGTTCATAGTTGGAAATATCTGTTGCCACAATACCTTCTTCCTCAAGATATCCAAAAGAGAAATAAAAGCTGGAAACATCGCTGCCCCCGCTAAGGCTAAGCTCATGGTTCTGGCGAAAAGCTGAATCGTTAAAAATTACATCCTGCCAGTCTGTACCCGTCCCAAAGGAGCTAAGATCAGAAAAAACTATATCCCCACCATCATTTATACTGGCTTCATTACGCAAGGCTGCATACTCGGTGGCGTTGGTCAAATTTATGCGATCTGCCGGTTCTGAAAATCCCGCGTAGGTGTTGTAGCTAAGCTTCATCCTACCTTCTTTACCAGATTTTGTGGTTACAAGAATTACCCCACTGGCTGCCCTTGCCCCGTATATGGCCTGGGATGCTGCATCCTTTAAAACTTCTATGGAAGCAATATCAGATTGATTCAAGTAATTAATACCACCATTATCAACCACAACTCCATCAACAATCCACAAAGGATCATTATTATTTAAAGTAGTAATCCCCCGCACCCTTATTGTAGCACCAGAACCAGGCTGTCCACTGGATGCAGCAACGGTTAATCCGGAAGTACGGCCTTGCAGAGCTTCTCCTACGGTATTTATCGGTAGTGTTTCAAGATCTGAAGCATTGACACTGGAGATGGCTCCTGTTACCACACTTTTTTTCTGGGTACCATACCCCACTACTACCACTTCCTCAAGGTCACTTTGATTTTCCTCCAAAGTTACATCAAGCGTTTGGGCCTCATTAATAACAAATTCCTTGTTATTGAAACCTATGTAAGAAAAGACAAGAGTATCATTAATTTCCACATCTACAGAATAATTTCCATCGAAATCTGTAGTTGTACCAGTACTTTTGTTTTTCACCAATACATTTACCCCCAGGAGTGGCAGGTTATTCTCGTCTGTCACCGTACCCTGTACCGGGACAGTTTGAGAAAACACAGAAAATAAGCCACCCCAAAATAAGGTCATTAAAAGACAAGTAAATTTCTTCATGTTGAATGATTGTTAAAAATTACAATGCAATATATTAATAGAACGTTAAGCAAATACCTTTAGAGCCTTTACAAAAAGTCTACATTTCAGAAAATGACAAAATAATGAGTCCGATATTGCTAAAAATTCAAATAATACACGGTGTAGCAAGCAACTTGAAAACATCGGCTTTATTTGAAAAATTTTATTTAGAAATTAGCTTGTAGAGGTAATGTAGAGTTTTTTTTGAGAGCTGTTAAGTTTCAGATAGCCAGTATATAGTCGGTGAGATTGAGATTTCTGCCTAAATTCATCTTTTTTCGCAAACGATATCGTTTAATCTCCACACTCTTCACCGATATGTTGAGTAAAGGTGCTATTTCCTTTGAAGACAAATTTAACCGGAGGTAGGCACATAATTTAAGATCGTTGGAAGTAAGCTCAGGATGTTTCTGCTTCATCTTATGGAAGAAATCCTTATCGGCATTGCTGAAGGCTTTTTTGAAGAATTTCCAGTTATCTTCTTCACTTATATCCTTATCTATTGTTTTAATAACAGATTTAACTTTGGAAGATTCAGATTCCTGAAGCCGGTTTTTAATTTCAGAAAGAAACTCATTTTTCTTAATGAGGCTCATTGTGGAGGCAGCAAGTTCCCTGTTTTTATTCTCCATATCCTGCTCCAATCTTTCATTTTCCAACTTAATAATTTTCTGCTCCGCTTCAAGATTCTGCATCCTCAGCGCTTTTTCATTCTCTTCCACCTGCTTCCTGTGCTGCCTTTGGGAGATTAGGTGCATACCATATAAGATAAACAGGAATACGATAAAGTAAATCAGGAATGCCCAATAGCTGAGATACCATGACCTGTTAACAGTAAAATTATAGGATGATATCCCTGTTTCACCTGCTCCCACTTTTGCTTTTACCTCAAAAGTGTAGTCCCCAAAGGAAAGGTTTTTAAAGCTTGCAGTGGCCACATCTTCCCATTCACTCCACCTGTCACTTAAACCTTTAAGCCGGTAACTGTAAACCGGCGCCAGAAATTTCTTATAAACCGGCGTGCTAAACCTGAACATCACATTATTGCTTTTATAATGCAATTCTGCCTCACGGTTAGGGTTAAGCTCTTCCCAGCTTTCATCCAGCCTGGAGCTGGCAATCTCATCAATGCGCACGTCATAAAGGTTGTCATGTTCAGTAACATGATTAAATTTCAGATATCCGTTAGATACGCCCAGGAGAAAATCCCCGTCATTTAACCTGCTAATATTTTCATATCCCAGGGTAATATTCCGGAATTCCCTTGAAATATAAACAGGATTGTACCGGTAATCATCGCTTAGGTCCGCCACCTCTATGTTGAAGAGCGCATCCTCGCCAAAGCCCCAGATTTTGCCAGTGCCATCTTCCACAATTCTTCCGGTAAGTCTGCTGGTTTCTTTCAACAGATTTCCAAGCCGGGAATTTGCAATAAATGAATCCTCTTCCCTGTTGTATTTTAAAATCCTTTCTTTTGAAGAAAAATAAAGGGAGTCGTCAAATTTAAAAATGCAGGAAGTAATTGCCGGCCCGGCACTAACCTTGTAATTCTTCATCTTTGCCGCAGCAGTCAGGGAATCGTTCAGCAGCATCCGGAAGACCCCTTTATGCTCATTGCTTATCCATACTTCCCCATTCTCCTCTGTAACAATAAATTTGGAAGAATGCGGAAAATCTACCAGCATCGGCAGGTCTTTATAACTACCGCCACCTTCCCTTTTAAGAAAACTTATTCCATTATAATGTCCCTGAATATAAAATCCCTCTTTGGAAGGAAGAGCCCTTACCAGCCAGGTACCCAGCCTGTCGGAAATTTTTCTGGCACTAAAATCTTTAACAAGAAAGGTACCGGTGTTATGACCACAAAACAGGTCACCATCTATTTTTTGCAAGCTCCATACCTGGCCGTTAGTACCTTCTATAAGCTTAAATTTTTCCTCATTCCCTTCTCTGTAATACAAGCCCTGATTAGTCCCCAAATAAAGATAATCATCATCCTGATAAGAGCAATATACAGAACCTATGTCTCCTTTATTATCCCCGAAAATTGAAAAAGATGAATCCAGGTTCACCACACTTAAGCCGTTATCGAGCCCCGCCCATATATTTTGTTCCTTATCTACAAATAGGCTCAATATGGTGTTGTTTAACAAAACATTCCCCTGTTCAAAATGATGAAGCACCTCGCCGGAAGCGGTGGTATGGTAAATCCCTTCCCCTACTGTTCCTAAAACCAGCTCCCCATTGGATAGCTGAACAGCGGAAAGTATCCCGGCCTCCTTCATAAGGCTGCTTAATTCTGAAAAAACAGGTTGTAAAACATCATTGCTCCATAACAAAAATTCTCCCTGCCCGCTTATAATCAAAAGTCCATTCTCCTGCCGGAAAACTTCCATAATCTCTATAGGTCCAATTTCCCCTTGAGGCACCACTAAAACAGGTTTAGCATTAGTAATAGTAAATAATCCTTCATCAGCCAGCTGAAAGTAAATTTTACCATCCTCTTTTAATAAATTGGTTACAGGTTTTGAAGCAGGGTTCGGCAGAAGACTGATTTTATCTGCACCCGGATCATAAAGATAGATCCCAGAAAAACTCCTGAAGAGAACATAGCCATTACTTTCCTCGATATCCCAAAACTGTTCCCCATCAACCATAGGCCGTGGGAAAATACCGTTTAGGCTTTTGTAACCGAGTTCCCCTAAACTATCTTTTTTCCAATAGCCCACCTCCATATAAGCGCCGGTGTAAATACGCTCATCCACAACTTTAACCGACCGTACAATGGTTTTATTGGGAACGGGATAAAGATTCCAGTCCTCTCCGGTGAACTCCAAAAGACCCATCCCATTGGCTATATAAATATTCCTGTTGCCGCCCTGGGAAATCATCCAGTTTTGATTTCCAGCCCCATAATTATTAGGATGATAATTTACTACCGGCGGCAATTCCTGCCCGCGACCGGGTAGTGAAAGAAGAAGACAAAGAAAAATTAAGTATTGTAAAAATTTCAAATTTCTATTCGTAACATTCATTTTAGGCAAACAATGGCGGTAACAGCAAATTAACAAGAATTATTCTATGGGATGAACAATTTGGCTTTCGTTTTTAGGAAATCTTTAATAATTATGTCCATAGTAAATGTTATAGACAGTTAAAATTTCTCTCTTTTCTGAATTTTTTTCCAAACTTCGCTCAATTAAGAAACACCCAATTTCAATAATAGGCTTTTATATGCTAAATGCTGTAAATGGATTAAAATCCTGCTCCTTCTTCCTTGCTTTATTTCTGATATTCAATTCTGCACAAGCGCAGGAAGATACTGCTACTGCCCAAAAAGAAATTTCCCACGTACTTTATTTCACTGCCAATACCGGGCTGAAAAATTCAAAATCACAGTTGATCTTTAAACAGATAGTTGATGCTTCCCGGCATGATGAAAATGCCAGCCTTGTCGTCCTGGGGAATATCACTGAAAAAGGCTATCCAAGCGATAAAGAAGAAAGGGAGACGGTAAAGAAAACTTTAAAAGAAGAGCTGTTAAAGCCGCTTCAAAATTTTAATGGAAATGTAATTTTTAATCCGGGCACAAATGAGTGGCGCAAAGGTGGCGGCCAGGAAAACCTGGACGACATGGAATCTTTTCTTCAGGACAATGCCGATGTGGAATTCTGGCCTAATGACGGCTGCCCGATAGAATCGGAAACATTGAGTGATGAAGTTGAATTAATGATGGTGGACTCACAGTGGTTCCTGGAAGACTGGGATGACCATCCTTATATCAACAACAAATGCGAAATCAAGACCCGGGAAGAATTTTTCCTGGAATTTCGGGATAACCTGAAGGATGAGCAGAATAAAACTATCATTTTGGCCATGCATCATCCGGTAATAACCAACACCAGGCACGGGTTTATAGACCGCACCGGTGGTTTTTCCAATGAATCTTTCTACAGCCTGGCCATGCAGGAACTAAGAGGAAGGGCAGAAACCCTGGCAAGCCTCTACAATGATGTGATTTTTGTTTCAGGGAGTGACAGGAACCTCCAGTTCCTGCAAGATGATGGGATTCCGCAGGTTATAAGTGGTGCCGCTGCCAAAACCGAACCTGCCAAAGTCCATGATGAAGAAAGCTTTGCTTCCGAAGAAAATGGATATGCCAAAATCACGGTTTTTAAAGACCGAAGCTCTGTAGTCCGTTTTTATGCGGCCAGGCCAGAAGGTCCGGAACTTTTGGCTACCAGAACTCTGAAGAGGGAACGGCCCCGGCTGGAGGATATGAAGTACCAACCGCGCGAAAACTTTGAAGAAAATTTCACCTCTTCTATTTATAAACCAGAGGAGACTAAAAGGACGGGGTTCTATAAATGGCTTTGGGGCGATCATTACCGCGATGTTTACAGCTCACCCTTAAATGCACCGGTACTTTTTTTAGATGATTTGCCGGGCAATCCCAAACCTATTGCCGTAGGTGGCGGCCATCAATCAAGATCCATACGTTTAATTGATGAGGATGAGCATGAATATACCTTAAGGGAGATGCGCAAAAGCGCGGTACAGTTCCTCCAGCATATGGTAAAAACCCATTATGTTGAAGAAATTGCCGATAGCACGGTTGCAGAAAGTATTATCCAGGATTTTTACACTACCGCACATCCCTACGCTCCTTTTGCGGTGCAGGAGCTGTCTGAAGATCTTGGACTATTTCATTCAAATCCCAAAATTTATTATGTCCCGAAGCAGGAAGAATTGGGCATCTACAATGAAGACTACGGAGATAAGCTCTATATGCTCGAAGAACATGTGGGAGACGAGAATAAAGACTTTGAAACCTTTGGCGCCCCCGATGATATTATAAGCACTTCAGATCTTTTACTGGAGTTACAGGATACAAAAGATTCTTATGTAGATGAGGATACATACCTGCGTGCCAGGATATTTGACATGCTTATAGGAGACTGGGACCGCCATGAAGACCAATGGAGGTGGGCGCAGTTTGAACAGGAAGACGGCAAGTTAATGTACAAGCCTATCGCGCGGGACAGGGACCAGGCTTTTCCCCGCTATGACGGGCCAATAACCCGGATAATCCAAATGGGAATCCCGGAAATGCGGTCTATGCAAACTTTTACCGGAGATGTAATTAAAGATCCCAAGTGGTTTAATGAAGCTGCGTACCACATTGATAAAGCCATTATTCAAAATGCCGATTGGCAGGAATGGAAAGAGCAGGTAAATTATATTCAACAGACGCTGACAGATGAAAAAATTGATGACGCTTTTGCCAGCCTGCCTAAAGATGTTCAGGATGAAAGCATCCGGGAAATAAAGGAAAATCTGAAAAAACGAAGGGAGAAACTACTACAAATTACCCGGGATTATTATAATTATTTTCAGGAGTTTCAGGTAATTACGGGAACTGAAGAAGATGATGAATTCCTGATTACCCGCAAAGACAACGGAGTAACAGAAGTTAAGATAAAAAGTGAGGGAGAAATTGTTTTTGAGAATTCTTACAACAGGGATGAAACTGAAGAAATCTGGATTTATGGTATGGATGGTGAAGACAGGTTCAGAATTGAAGGAAAAGGAAACCATCTTATTAAACTGAAGATACTGGGTGGAGAGGAAAATGATACTTATGATTTTCAGAACACCAGGAAAGCAAAACTCTACGATTACAAAACCAGGGAAAACACTATTTTAACCCCTTCGGCCAACAAAATGTTGGTTGACAGCTACGACATTAACACTTATGATCCTGCAAAAAGAAGGGTTACCAAAAACATTCTTTTCCCGACTGTAGATTTTGATACCAATGCCGGATTAAAACTTGGGCTGGCAAACACCTTTACAAAATACGGCCTGTTGCGTAATCCTTTCACTGAGCAGCATAAGATTAGCGCGTTTTATTACTTTGCCACAAAAGGTTTTGATGTCTCCTACTCCGGCGAATTCGCCCATCTTTTTTATAACTGGAACCTGGGGATAGATGCACGCTACACGAGTCCTAATTACACCTTAAACTTTTTCGGCTTCGGGAATGAGTCTTTTTACGACGATGATGCCGTAGACCGCGATTATAACCGCGTGAGGATACAACAATGGAGTTTTGCTCCTTCCCTTATCTGGCGGAATGAAACAGGAGCAAGTTTTTACGTTCAACCCAGGATAGAATCTATGGAAGTAAAAGCTGACAATAATGAATTTGTAAACCAGTTTTTTGACCAGGAAAATGACCTTTTCGACACTCAATATTATGCCAGTGGGGAAATAGGATTTAATTACAAAAATAAACCCAGCGAACTTGCTTACCCCCGCCGTGGGATGGAAGCGAATATAGTCACCGGTTACAGACAGAATATTGACGAACATGATAATGCTTTTGGTTACCTGCAACCTTCTGTTTCTATAGATTATCCGCTACATGAAAGCGGAATTGTGGTTTTAGCCACTAAAATTGGCGGAGAAATGATCTTTGGAGACGAATATGAATTTTATGACGGCGCCACCATTGGCGGTAAAAGAACCTTGCGCGGTTACCGAAATCAGCGGTTTAATGGCAAATATTCTTTTTACCAGACAACCGATTTACGTACCGGGATTGCCCGTCTGGAAACGCATTACATCCCCGTGAACCTGGGAGTGAGCCTTGGTTTTGACTACGGCCGTGTTTGGAGCGAAAATTCCGATTCCAGCAGATGGCACAACAGTTACGGCGGCTCTGTATTTGTAAATGCCTTCTACGCTATTACCGGCGGGATAGGTTATTATGTGAGTGATGAAAATACCAGCAGGATCATTTTCAACCTTGGATTCCAGTTCTAAAACTTCAACAGGAACATGAAAAAATGAGATTATGAAATTTGACGCAATTATTCTAGGATCGGGACAGGCAGGAAATCCGCTTGCAGCAAGTTTGGCTAAAAATGGCCAAAAAGTAGCTATAGTTGAAAAAGGAAAATTTGGAGGTACCTGTGTAAATACAGGCTGTACACCTACCAAATCCTACATCGCCAGCGCAAGAAGGGCTTTTGTTACCAAAAACAGCAGCAATCATGGCGTTGAAGTGCAGGGCGATGTAAGTATTAATCTGAAACAAATAAAAAAACGTAAAGAAGAAATTATAGGGGAATCCAGGTCCGGGATTGAAAAAATGCTTGAAGAAAATGAGCAAATAAGCGTTTACCGCGGAATTGCAAACTTCAGAGATAACCATAGTTTAGAAGTAAACGGAGAGGTGATTTCCGCAGAAAAGATTTTTATAAATACCGGGGCCCGTTCCAGGATACCTTCAGAATTTGAAAATATTCACTATTACACGAACGAAGGAATGCTGGAACTGGAAGAAATCCCGGAGCACCTCATCATCGTTGGCGGAGGCTATATAGGCCTGGAATTTGCCCAGATGTTCAGGCGCTTTGGCAGCAAAGTAAGTATCCTGGACCATGGCAGCAGGTTAATGAAGCAGGAAGACGAAGATATTTCAGAAGCCATTAAAGATATTCTCGAAAAAGAAGACATTAAAATTTATTTTAACGCCAAAATAGAAGAAGCTACAGCAAATAAGACTGAGGTATTCATTAATATAAAGGGTTCCGAAGAAAAAATAAGCGGCTCACACCTGCTCGTAGCCACAGGAAGAATTCCTAATACGGATAACCTGGGACTGGAGAATACCGATGTTGAGCTGGACGAGAAGGGATATATTAAGGTAAATGAGCAGTTGCAAACATCAGTCCGGCATATTTGGGCTTTGGGAGACTGCAATGGCGAAGGTGCTTTTACGCATACCTCTTTTAACGATTACCAGATTGTAAATGACCATCTCTTCGGAAATTCAAGCAGGAAACTCTCTGACCGCTTTACCTGTTACGCGGCGTATATTGATCCACCTCTGGCGCGCGTGGGAATGAATGAAAAAATGATAAAAGAAAAAGGCATAAAGGCGGAAATTGCCAGCATGCCCATGAATAAAATCTCTCGGGCTAAGGAAATGGGAGAAACTGAAGGGATATTAAAGATCTACATTGAAGCAGCAACTAAAAAAATCCTCGGCGCCAGCTTTCTCGGGACCAGGGCAGATGAATATATTCACGGCATAATAGACGCCATGTATGCGGGCACGCCCTACACCACCATCAGGGATGCCGTCCATATCCATCCCACGGTAAGCGAATTGATCCCCAGCATGCTGGAATCTCCTGAAAAACTGGAATTATAGGAGCTTTTCGGCTAAAGCTGTTATAGAAGGTTTTTGTAGATCCGGTTTCTTCGCTAAGGGATAAAGGCTTTTCCCGGCTCTTTCAATAAAGGCGGTTTGTAAACCGGCATTTTTCGCACCAGCAATATCCCAGCCATGTGCTGCCACCATCATCGCATTTTCTGCGGAAGTACCCGTTTGCTCAAGCACAAAGTTATACGTGGATGCATGCGGTTTATATTTTTTCACTACTTCTACGCTCCAAATGTGCTCAAAAAACTGGTCTATCTTAGCGAATTTCAGCTGCTCCGTTGCAACCGATGGTTTACCGTTAGTGAGTGCCACCAGCGTTAAACCTTGCTTTTGCAATATTTCAAGGCCCTTTGCCACATCGGGATAAGGAGGAAGTCGCTTTACCGGCTCCAGGACCTCCTTTATTTCTTCTTCGGAAAAGAAAAAATTCCATTTTTTAGCTAACATTTGAAACGTAGCTGCGGCCACTTCAGAAAAATCATGATATTCCCCGGTAATAGTTTCCACTAAAGAATATTGGAGCAGCATCGGGAACCAGGCATCAAAGGCATTTTTGTTCTCCAAAGCAGCATTCACCGATTCTTTGAGCGGGCTCATGTCCAATAGTGTCTCATTTACATCAAAAATCAGTAACCGCGGTCTCTTATCCATGTTTTTGTTCTTTTAGTTTTGCTGAAGAATTCCAGTCTTTATAGAATCGTTTAAGGCTGTTAGCTGAAAAACCGATATGGTAAAGCCCTACCAGAAAAACGTCCAGAAAAAACTGCTTTACCGGCCCGGCTTCTACAAACCTTCTTGCTGAAGTTACCACCCCAAAGGGTAATTTTACAAATTTTCCTTCCCGCTTCAGCCGAAACTGTATCTCGATATCTTCCATAAAAGATAAGGGTTTGTATCCTTTAATCTTTTTAAAAACAGAATGACGGATAAAAATCGCATGGTCCCCATAAGTAAAAAAAGAACTGTTGATCTTGCTAAGTCCAGTATAAAAAGATAAAATCCAGTGCTTATGGTCAAACTTCAGGAAAAAACTGCCACCTGCAAGGGACTTATTTGCCATAACGGCTTCTATTTTAAGAAGTGAATTCTCTGGTAAAAAAGTATCGGCATGTAAAAACAGGAGAATTTCACCTTTCGCCATTGCAGCCCCGGCATTCATCTGGTGGCTCCTTCCTTTCCTGGAAATACAGGTCTTTACTTCAGGAAATGAACCAACAATCTGCATAGTTGCATCATTACTCCCGCCATCTACCACAATAATTTCAAATTCCCCATGTAGGGAAAGCGTGTGTTTTAAAACCTCAGCAATATGAGAAGCTTCGTTGAGAACAGGAATAATTATGGAAATCATCTTTTTCCAAATTTATAGAAACCCCGGGCAATTTTTTTCATCCAGGGTTTCAGGTCTTTCAGGATCCTGTTCCTTACCACGATCTTGTGCATATTTGCTGCCGTGGGATAAGGATAAATTTTATCCATAAGTTGTTTTATGGTGATTCCGGCGGAATTTGCCAATACCAGCTCCTGGAAAATTTCTCCCGCACCAGGCGCCAGGATACTCCCACCAAGGACCTTGGCAGAAGCTGAATTGAATTTCTTCTTTTCAATAAACAGCAGTATTTTCCCATCCTGAAAGTTGGCAGTCACCGCTCGGTCGCTTTCCCTAAAGTCATTTTCCAGGCGCTCATAGGGAATTTCCTTTTCTTTTAGCTGTTCTTCGCTCCATCCAAAGGTGGCCACTTCTGGATCTGTAAAGGTTACCCAGGAAAAATGACTAAAATCGAGTTTTTTCTTAACCGGGGAAAGGAAATTGTTCAGCAACAACATATTGTGCATTTCTGCCGCGTGGGAAAATTTCATGTTGCCGGCGGCATCCCCACTTACAAAAACATTTTTATTGGTGGTTTGAAGCTTCCTGTTGAGCTTGATCTTATTTCCATCGGTTTCTATTCCCGCGGCTTCCAGATTAAGATCATCAAAATCTAATTCCCGCCCCAGCCCCATAAAAACAGCATCTGCAGGAATTTCCTTTTTTTCTCCACCTGATGTTTTTATTACTGCTTCGGAAGAGGAAAGAATTTCTTCAATTTCGGCATTCAGAAGAAAATCAATATTCTCCTGCTCCAGTTTTTTCTGAAGTGCATTGCTGATAAACGGATCTTCCTTTTTTAAAATACTACTGCTCCTGTCAATTATTGTAACCCTGGAACCAAGCCTGGAAAATGCCTGCCCCAATTCTATACTTACCGGCCCGGCCCCTAAAAAGATAAAATTTGCAGGCAAAGAGGCAAGCTGGAAAACATCTTCATTTGTATAGCAACTAATGAGATCCGCACCTTTAATATTAATTTTCCTGGGAGAAGAGCCGGTGGCGATAACAATGTTTTTTGCCCTGTAATTTTTCTCATTAATTTCGATACTGCTACGGGAAATAAACTTAGCTGTGCCCAGGATAATGTGCAAACCCTTCTTCCGCAGATAATCTGCATTTTCGTGCTGCCGTATAACTTTCTGCCTTTGCCTCACATACTCCATTATCTTTGGCAAACTGATTTTCCCATTTACTTCCAGTCCAAATTCCTGTGCCTTTTGAGCCTGGTGTATTGTTTTCGAGGCATTTATGAAACTTTTACTGGGAACGCAGCCGGTATTAAGGCATTCTCCTCCAATTTTTTCGGAAGTTTTATCTATGAGCAAAACTTTAAACCCAAACTCCAGCATGCCCATCGCAATGCCAAGGCCGCCCGAGCCGGATCCAATAACAATAAGATCATATTTCTTTTCCTTCATCGGGACTATGGTTACTAACTCTACCTATTGATCAGCCGAACCTGCTTAAAACATCAATATCTGCCAAATTTTTGGGCGCAACTAAATCTTAAACAACTATTCATATTGATAAAAAAAGCCGGTTTACAAATAGAAACCGGCTTTAAATCATTCTTCTACAAAAGAGTTATTTTAGTCTGCATCGCGATATTCAAACTTTTGGCCACCTACAGAAACTCCTGCCATGGCACCGGCTTTTGGCATTATTGCAACACCAACACCATCCTGAAAATCTACAGATTTAGACCTGCCTTTTTCAATAATTACGGCGGAAGCATTCGCGGTTAACTCATAGTCCCCACTTTTAAAGTCTTCCAAGGCCGAGTCTGTTTGAAAAAATATTACTTCCCTGTAAGCTTTTCCTCCAATCTGAAATCCTATATCCAGTTGTTTCATTTCGGTGTAACCTTCCACGGTTCCGTTGTCATAAAGCACCCCGTTACCGGACGCTCCTCCCAGGATGTAAGCTCCTTTTCCTACATTAGGAAAAATAGCGTAACCCGCAGAAGTCTGGAACATTTCCTGCAAATCTGGTTGCGCCTCTATCATCGCTTCCTGCGCTTTTTGGGCATCATTTACAAGTTTGTCTGGCGAGGTGGACATAGAACCACAGCCCGTGATCCCCAACACCATTAAGAACAACATTGGTATAGATAGTTTCTTGGCAATTGTTTTCATAATAAAATTATTTTTGGTTTCAGACGAATTTAAAAACCATATACCGCGAATCCTGTTAACCAATTGTTATTTCACGAAAGTTTAGCGTCTTCCAGGACTAATTTTCGGCACGATATTCAAATTTTTGTCCTCCTACCGAAATTTCGATCATTGCACCTGCTTTAGGCATGGTAACAATTGCCCTTCCTTCTTTAAAAGTTATGCTTTTTGCCTCTCCTTTTTCCAGAATAACCGCTGAAGCACTTCCGGACAAACTGTATTCGCCGTCTTTAAACTCTTCCAATTCATCCTGAGTCTGGAAAAGTATGGCCTGCCGGTATGCCTGGCCTCCAAACTGAAGCCCAATATTTACCTGTCTTAATTCAGCAAATCCCTGCACTTCTCCGTTTTCGAACAGCACACCGTTTCCCGCGGCTCCCCCAAGAATATAAGCTCCCGCGCCAACATTAGGAAAGATCACATATCCTGCTGCCTTTTCAAAAAGGTCTCCCAGGTTTTCACTATTCTGGATAAAGGCGGCTTTGGAATCTTTCGCATCATTAATCAGTTTATCTTTCTTATCCTGATTTACGATCGCTTCGGAATCATCATCGGTTTGCGCGCTCATTAGCCCCGTGAAAAAAATCAGGCCTAATACCAGTAAATTCCTGTACAGTTTTTTCTTAAATGTTCTCATTTCAATATGTTTTTGGATTTTACTTCAAGTTAAAAACCCCGGAACTGAAATGCTGTTAAGCTTCTGTTATTTTAGAAGATACCAGAAAAAAAGCCGCATCGGGACGATACGGCCATTAAAGTTGTAGCCTCACCAGGGATATACAACCCCTCATGGAGAGTCCAATATTACTAGGATTAACCTTATTAATCTTCAAAATGTTGACGATCTGCGAACTTTTATCACTGATTTTGAACTTGTAATCTCAAAAATAAATAATTTAATCCAAACAAGATGTATATACACTCAAAGTGTTACTTAGTAAGTAAGAGAATATTCCCTATCAACACTTTTAATAGCCCCCATTCGTAACTGCCTCGTTGAAGAACCGGAAATTTCCGGACAAAGTGTTTCGCATATGGAGCAGAACAAGCCCTTGGAAGATGATAAGCTGGAACGGGTGGCCAAGGCGTTGGGTGTTTCTAAAAAAGCAATAGAGAATTTAGCGAGGAAAAATCTTCAACAAGATCTAAAAGGACTCCGAAGGAACTACCATTAATGTCAGCCCAATCTTTAAATACAATTGTACCTTTGATCCGCTTGATAAGCTTTTAGAAGTTTATCAAGAAAACAAATATTTTACGAGCGCGTGGGGTAAGCTGAGAAAGTCAAGGTTTCGTATTTGGAGAAGCTGAAAAAAATAAAATCCCCTCCATGGGTTGTTGTCTTCTTTAGGAACTGTAAATGCATAAACTATAACTTCACTTAATAATACTTATTTATGCAAATAATCTTAGAAAATTTTTAGTGACCCTTACGGTAAAACTCGAACCAATTAATAGAATACTTAAGTAGTGGATATGTTGGCTTCAAAGAAAAACTCAAATTATTATTTAATGTTGTTTTCTCTGGGGTCGGGTAAACGATCAGATCTGCTAAGATGCTCTTTATTGGTATTTAAGCTCCCGTTAGGACGGTTACGTTGGTGGAAGGCAATCCGCTGAGGGTAGTAATAACCATCTCCCTAAGAAACAAGAAATAATAATAAAATCAGTTTTTAATAAATTCCTCCATAACCGGCATTTGCTGTTGCCATAATTGGTAATAATTTTCTTGTTTTTCAAAAAGTTCTAAGTGGTTTCCTTCTTCTATGACTTTGCCCTCTTCTAACACTACAATTTTATCGGCATTAACCACGGTACTCAACCGATGGGCAATTAAAATTATTGTCTTCTGCTGACTACGAAGTTCATCTATAGTATTTTGAATATAATTTTCTGAAGAGCTATCCAAAGAGGAAGTTGCTTCATCCAAGACTAATATCTCCGGTTGTTTATAAAGAGCCCTGGCTATAGCAATACGTTGTTTTTGACCACCTGATAAAGTTGCGCCATTTTCCCCTAAATAGGTGCCGAAACCATTAGAAAGTTTTTCTACAAATTCTAAGATACCAATACTTTTACAAATATGAATAATCCTTTCCATATCTGGCTCAAACTCACCAATTGCAATGTTTTCTACAACATTTCCCGCAAACAGATCAATTTTTTGCGGCACTACCGATACCAATTTACGAAGACTTCCATTCTCAATATAATTTAAATCTGAATCTCCGATGAGAATATTTCCTTTTTGGATAGGGTAGAGATTTTGGAGTAAAGAAATTAATGTAGATTTTCCCGAACCGCTTTCCCCTACAATGGCGGTTATTTTTCCGTGTGGGATTTTTAAGTTGAAATTTTTATAAACTTCTACCCGTGATCCATATCTAAATGCCACATTTTTAAAATGGATGTCCCCAATATTTTCTTTTTTAAGTTCCATTTTGTTCTCAGATTCTTCCCTTTCCAAATCCATAATTTCAAATAGCCTGTCCGCAGCGATCAAAGCGTTTTGGATCTGTTTATTGGCTCCAATCAGTTGAGCCACAGGCCCAGTTAAATAGCCAACTATGGCATAAAAAGATAAAAGCTCCCCCGGAGTGATTTCCCTCGCAATCACATAATAAGAACCCGCCCATAAAAGGATAATTGTAAACAACCGGGCAATAAATTGCGAACTGGAACCGGAAAATACACTATTGAGGGCCGACTTATACCCCACATGCAGCAGATTAACAAATCTGGTTTCGGTCTGAATATTGGCAAAATCTTCCAGACCAAACCTTTTTACAGTTCCTACGCTGTTCAGGGATTCAACGAATTGGCTTTCCAGATCAGCAGATCGTTCCATAATTTTACGCTCCGTTTTCTTATTAAGCCTGTTGGTGACAAAATAAATAATAGTGTAAAATGGTATAATCAGCAACATAATAGCCGCGAGTTTCCAGTAATAAGCAAACATGAGCGCGAATGAAAAAACGATAATCATTATATTTACCGTTAAATTAAGTGCCACGCCGTTGATAAAATTCCTGATCTTCACTGCGTCGTTGATACGGGATATAATTTCACCCACGCGCATGGTGTCAAAAAACTGCTGCGGAAGCTTCAGGAGGTGTTTGTAATAACCTAAAATAAGCCTTACATCTATTTGCTGCCCCGTTTTGATTAAAAAGATGTCTTTGAAGACACTAATTATTACTTGAAGCCCTAACAGAATAAGCATTATCACACTTAAAAGGTTGAGTAAATTAGTGTTACCTCCTACCAAAACATAATCGGTGATTTTTTGAATATAAATAGAAGTGGAAAATCCCAGTAAGGTATAAATAACGGCTCCAACAAACGCCTGGACCAATACAAATTTATGAGGTTTTAGCAGAAACCAGAAACGTTTAAAAACTGATACTTTCTGATTACCGCTGGAGAATGGCTCATCTGGTAACAACAATACCAAAACACCCGTCCATTCTTTTTTAAATTCTTCATGGGATTTCTTGTGCATTTTCCCATCCCCGGGATCCATGACTTTAACATGGCTTTTTGTTACCTCATAAATTACAATATAGTGTTGTAACCTCTCCTTTACTATCACATGGGCTATAGCAGGTTTGGGTATTTTAAATAGACTGTCGAAATCTCCCCGCACCCCTTTAGCTTCAAAACCTAATTTTTGAGCTGCTTCCAGTAAGCCAAGGACATTGGTGCCTTTCTTATCGGTACTTGCGTATTGCCTGACCCTGGCGATAGGGATTTGTAATTTGTAGTGTGCGGATATAGAAGCCAGACAGGCCGCTCCACAATCTGTGATATCATGCTGTTTGATAGTGGTTTTTGCCAAAATAGGTAATTTATGTTAGGATGGCAAAGTAGAAATGTTTACTGCAATTAATATGCGGAGAACCTGGAATTATCATACAATTAAAAAGAGGTTAAACTCTACAGCTTAACCTCTTTTTGTGATCCAATTGAGTACTAATTGTTGGGAGTCAAAGTATCAACTGGGTTATAAGGGCCAGTTCCCATTTTAGTAATGTCGATAATCTACATGATGAAAATTACACCTTTAAGGCCTGAGTGCTACTCCAATAAAACGAAAAGATATTATTGCTGACCTTACTGCTGATCCTATTGCATATCCTAGGCTGTATGAGCCAGGAGCCGCTTCTGGAGAATCACTTCCACCGTTTATTGTAATTAATTCATTATGGTTAAGATTTTTCATAATATTGTTTTAAGTTTTAAACTGTTTTTTATAAAGATTCGTTTTAGAATTAATGGGGGTTGTTCCATCCATGAAATGCATTTTCTAGGAAATAAAAAAAAGCACTTATTAAAATAGTAATTGAAACTATAAGACCAAAAATCTCTATATAATTTAAAGATTTCAGTTTTCTGAAAATTTTTGAAAGCCCCATCTTATACTGCTGGTTCATTTCCAATGAGGCCATCCCAAATACCTCTATAAATGCTAAATTTTGTTCTAATTTCCCAGTCCAAAAAATCCTTGATGGGGCCTCCGCCAGATATCGCTTTTATCTCAGAGGGTTCTAATTCTCGTAAATGTAAATTTTTCATGTTGTAGTTTATTTAAAAAATTATCTTGGATTATTCCACCCGTGTAATGCTTGTTCAGCAGCATAGTCTATTGCGGCACCTACTGCAATAATAGCTGATGCAGCCCCAATAATAGTCAATATTCCAATTGCACCACCTTCGATTTCCTTTGTTTCAATATAACTTAATTCTTCAACTCCTACTAAATTTCTCATAATTAAAAATTTTTAAGTGATTAAACGGTAATTTCCAAAACAATCATTATGCGCATATTTTTGTTTTGATATTGCTAATATACTTTTGGTCACCGCACAATCCTTGCAGGGAGTTTTTTTCCTGTAAAAAATAAGAGCCTGCAAAAATTTCTGTTAGCTCATTATTGGAGATAACTGATACGGAAATATTTACATTAAGCTGAAAATCTTTACAGTAATAGTAAGTTTTGCTTTTCCGGCTGTAACAAATAGAAGCTTCCAAGTCTTTTAGCTGTTCCAATAGGTTATATACCAATCTTTCGCTAATATTCATTTTTTCTGAAAGTTCACCGGGAGTACCGGTGTTTTCCGCTTTGATCATCTCGTGGAGGTGTTGCAGCCTTTCCAGGTTTTTTAAAGTTTTCATAGGTTAAATATTTAGGTGTAGTTTGGATTCTCTAATTTTATGTGTTGGCAGGGTTTAGCCAGTCATCAACATTGTCGTATAATAATTGGTATAGGGAGCGTTCTGCTAAGATAAAGCGCGCGTTAAGGGTCATTCCCTTTTTTATTTTTCCTTCCACCCCATTCTTTAAGCTTAGATGCTCTTGTTTTATAAGGCACCGGATTTTAAAGACCGGTTTATTTTCCGATAGCTCAATATCTTTGCTAATTTCTACGATTTCACCATCTGCCAAGCCCCACTGGTTATAATTATATGCATCAATTTGGAAGATCACCCTTTTCTTCGGGTCTATGAGCCCAATATCTGCAGGGCTTATATAGCATTCGGCTATTAGATTAGTGTCGGGAGATATTTCTGAGATTTTGGTGCCTGGGGATATATAACTGCCCTTGCTGAATTGGGTTGTATTCATCAATACCCCGGAAGTGGGAGCGGTTATATAGAAATGAGATTTGTTTTCTATAAGTTGATTTCTGTTACTGTATAATTCCTCTAAAGCATCTTTATAAGTAATCAAATCTTTTTGCCATGAATTTTTCTGCTGTTTTTTAAATGAAGAGATATCGCTAAGTGCCAGATTGTATTCAGCTTGTATGGATTCAAATTCTGCCGCAGCGATCACCCCCTTTTCAAATAAAGATTTGTTCCTTTCAAAATTTAACTGGAGTTGTTGCAAACGGGTTTGCAGTTTTCTTAGCTTCTGTTTGTACTCCAGAAAATCAGCTTGATATTTAGCCGATTCTACATCTCCAAAATTGATATTTGTCCTGCTCGCCAATTTTTCCAGATCTCTAATAAATAGTTCTAACTCTTTGGATTGTGAATTCGAATATTCTAGTTGCTCGTCTATAATTTTGCTTTCAATAATCAACAGCGTATCACCTTTAATCACTTCTTTATTATCTTCTAAAGCAGAAAACTGGATACGCCCTGCGTTTATAGTGGAAACTATAATACGGTCTTTAGCGGGTTTTACAATCCCGGCCGAGGAGGTATATACATCAACATTAATAAAAGGAAGGGATATTAAAGCAACCAGTATGGCAATCAAAAATATGCTATAAATAATCTTGCTCTTTATAGTATGCCTGAACTTGAAAACTTCAGCCGTGTTTTCAATAATTTCTTTTGGAAATATTTTCATTTGTCAATAATGATAAAAAGGATATTCGCAGGAAAAAATCGTGCGGACGTTTAATTTTCCGAGCAAACCAGATCTCGAACAGCGATGGCTGTTGTGAGGAAGCTTTAAATCCCCCTATAGTTTTTGAAAGAACAACAATCTCACTGGGAATTGAAACACATGAGGTAATACACAAACATCCTCCCAGGAGCATAATTTTAAAAATACTCATTAAACCTTGATTTCAATTGCGACGCAATTTCTATAGAATCCATAAATGAGTTAAAAAATCAACCATACAATATTTATGGTTCAACCGTAATATTTCATGAAAATTGGCAGTAAATGTGCTTAAAATTTTACACTAAATCTATTCTTAGTTTTTAGTCGCTTAATACCTCCACAGAAACTAGTAATAAAAGACGTAAAATAGTATCCCGAAACTGTTCGGTCTAAAGCAGTAGACCCTCAACGAAGAAATGGGCATATAAGCAAAGTGGTTCCAATATTAAGTGGAGTACGACTATTGGAGGATCTATTACAACGTATCTTTTAAGCTTTTGCCGGGTCCCTGAAAGGACTCCTTATTAATAAGGAAACTGAAAATGTTTTGACCAGGAGCTTTTAAAGAGTGAAGGGATACTTAAAGCCATGGATCCGGATGGTTTTAGTCTTTGGAAACCTCTAATAGCACATAAGATTGACTTCTAATTGGTTCCGTTCCTGGTGCACCAACTTCAAATTTTACATAAATTCTATCTTCATCCCTGTAAACATTGTTTATCTTGATTTCACTACAGCAAAAATTTTCCGTTTCTGAAATAACAATTATGAGTATCTTATTTTCAAAATCAAAATTAAGCTTTCTAAATTCTTCTGATTGCTCAAAATTAACACGTTCCATCTGATCAACTAGAACGCTCCATCCAGATCTGTTTTCATAATCCAAGTATGTTTCATTAATGCTCTCATCTTCATTAACACTGAAGTGTCCTTTTTGAATTATCGTGTATGGTATAATTCTGTCCTCCATAGACACTGGATTATCATTATTACAGCCATATAGAAGGGTTGTAATTATTAATGCTATCACTATCTTTTTAAATTTCATAATTAAGAATTTAAGTAATTTCTGCCCATCATAAATATCAGGATAGAAAAAGTTTCCAACTATTCTGAAACAAGGAATCTCCATTTATTTACGGAAACCAAGTCATAATAGTTCATTTTGTTTGAACAATGCTTTTGAATATTCTAACTCGATATAAATAAACCGATCTTTATATAGAAGTACAAAGATCGGTTGAAGAAAAGAGTATTAGTATTATGTCCATGTTTGAGAGTAACCTTTCAAACCTAAATTTAATGGAAAAATCACGGAAGATGTACCATAAGTTGTATTCATTCCAACTTTAACAAAGAAGTAGTTCATTCAACTGGGTCAATATTGTCTGATATTGGGGTAGTGTCAAAATCAAAATCTTTTAAATTAAATTCATGGGACATTTCAGCTATTACTACAAAAACCCTAACTGTCTTGCTTTTTCAATTAATGCCAAATCACCTCCTTTATCCAGACCAAATACCTCCCGCATATTTTTCTTTCTCTTCTCTATAGCAGCTAAAGAAAGCGGAACAATATCTTCAAGTTCTTTGGTCCTTACTCCCTTGGAGAGATGGTAGAGAATGCTCCTGTCATTATTATCCAAAGCTACATCCTGTACAATTTGTTTTCTCAGAAGTAATCTTATCGTTTGACTATAATGAATTCGGTCATCCAAAAGATCCTTAAAAGCTATTTTTAAATCTTCAGGAGAAACGTCGCTTTTGATTAAAAATGCCTCGGGGTTTATAGTACGCAGAATATTATATAACCTATGGTTTTCATTATGCATTGTCATCACAACGATTTTTGATTCCGGTGAAATTTCGCGGATTTTAACTCCCAATTCATCACCTGAAAAAATTCCCAGCGTTTCAGCAACAGGCAGGCTTATATCAAGAAAAATAAAATGATAAGGTGAGTTTTGTGCTTTTGATATTTCAATACTCTGGTAGGCCTCTTCAATATTCCTGCGTTTTTCAATAAATAGCTTCAGATCACCATCCTCCATATCTTTAAGAATATTTTCATAGCTATCAGCAATAATTGGATGGTCATCAATAATTAAAACTTTTATTTTTTTGCTCATACTACTATGTTAATGGTATTTCCAATTCTATTTTAGTTCCTTCCTCTCCGGAGTTAACTTTCAACTTCCCGCCCAAATCTTTTGCTCTGGATTGCATATTAGAAAGCCCTATACCTTTTGCACTTTTTTCCGTATCAAAACCACATCCATCATCCACTACTTCCATTTCTAACGATTTATCTGCTATACTAAAAGATATGAAAACATTGCTTGCCTGTGCGTACTTAATTATGTTTGAGAGAGACTCCTGTAAAATTCTATATACATGAATTTTAACCTTATTTGCTATTTCATCCCAGTTTATATCATCCCCTAGAATTAATTCGCCCTTGAAGTTACCTAATTTTTGTTTTTCCTCCCAAAGCTCGTGTAGGATTTGAACAAAGCTTACTCCGGATTCAAATTTTGCAGAATTTAATTTATGGGAAACCTCCCGAATATCATTCTCTACGGCCTTCATTTCTTTAATAAATTCTTTTCTCTTTGATTTTGATTCCGGATCTTCTTTATCCTGCAGCATTTCCAGGCTCAGCCTAATTCCAAAAAACTTACTTAAGATACCATCATGTAATTCAGCAGATATTCTGCTTTTTGCTTCATTTTTTGCCTGCTCCACTTTATCTTGGGAAGTCAATAAGAGATTATAAATTTCTTCATTTGCAGCCTGTTGTACCCTCTGAAGTTGCAACTCTTTATTTTTAGCCTTCTGATCCCTTATTATATATAGGAGAATAGCAATTAAAAAGAAGCCTGAAGCTCCAGCAATTATCCATTTTCTTTCAGCTGTTAAATTTTCATTTTCTTCAATAAATTCATCTGTTTCAAACCTTATTCTGGCAAACTTATTACGAATAGATCGCTCTTCCTTTTGTAAACTATCACTTAGATCAATATATTCCTCTAAGTAACTTTTTCCATTTTCAGCATCTATTTCAGATAAAAGAAGTAGAGCAGATAAAATATCTCCATAACTCTTAGAAGATTTGGCTAAAGATAAAGCTTCATTAGCATGTATGTAAGCATTCACAGTATCTTTAGTTGAAGATAAATATTCAGCATAATGAAGGTTGTTTATTACTAATCCAGCCGTATGATGAATACTATCCCTTACACGTAGTGAGTGTAAAAGTAATTCCTCTGAGTTTTGGGGATTTCCATTTTTAAAATGGGTATATCCAAGATTATCCAGGAGCATTGCATATAAACGGGGATTTTTTTCTAATAGATTTCCAGTAGTAAGCGCCTCTTCAAACTTTTTTATAGCTGCAGAGTATTGTGCTTGATTCTCATAAACAACTCCAATATTGTTTAAAGCATTTGCTTCCTTGATAGGATCTTCTAATTCTTTTACATATTCCAGAGCTTTTTTATGATACTGAAGTGACTTGTTGTAATCCTCAAGTTCATTAAAGATAATTCCTAAATTGTTATAAGCACTATATAATAAATTAGATTTACCTAAAGGTTTTAATAATCTTAAGGCATTAGCTGTATTTACTTCTCCACCAATGTAATCCTTCACCTTTGTTTGCATTATTGCCATATTTAGCAACATTTTTCCTTGAAGAAGGTCTTTATTTAAGAATGAATACAATTTTTCAGATTCGCTATAATAGTAGTAAGCACTGTCAATTCGATCATGCTCATAATAAAAACTTGCTAAATCCCAGAAGGCTTCAGCTATTTTTGCACTATCCATCTGCTGATGTGAAATTCGTACAATTCTTCTATTCCAAGTTCGAAAGTTTACCGAATCTTTATTTAGATAGTAATCATAGGAAATTTTATAAATAACCGATCTCTTTAAAGAATCATTTTTAATAGAATTTATTTTCTCTATTGATTGTGTTTCCAAAAAGTAAGATAAACTCACTTTATTTTCAAGGTAATTATAAAATATTTCGTTTTTCCCATTTACATTTTCCACCTTATCTGACCTTACTCTCTCATTATTACAGGAAGTGAAGATTATAAATTGTAAAAATAGATATGCATTAATTAAATTTTTCAGAATATTTTTTTTATAAAACTAAGCATAATTATAATGTCAAAAAGCCTAAAAAGTAATACTATTTAATAGCAATACTTTTTAGGCTTTAATCTATGATTAATCATCTTTTCCTACTGGTTCATTTCCCTGATCTCCCGTATCTCCGAAAGTTTGGGTAGTTATATTTGAATCTTTATCATCTGGTATTTCCTCTGGTTCACAAGCATAGATTGATACTGATAAAAGCAATAAAGATAATAGACGTAGTGTAATTTTCATTTGGAAAAATTTTTAAGTTTGACATTAACAGATGCCGGTAAACCGGTCTGCTTTAAAATTTTTCCAGGCCTGGATTAAAACTACCTTTTGTTAAAGGCGGCTTAAAAGAATTCTTAATTTATGTTAACGGTGTAAATTTAGGTGAGTTCCTCTTTTTCTCTGGTGCTAAAAGGATAAGAAGTAGTGAATGACCCAATTACAGGAGTAGCTGTAATGATTTGAAGGGTAAGTAGTTTAATCTGGAGAAATAATATTATCAGCGGTTAATTTGGACTTTACCATTTCTACATTTTTCTTATAAGATTTAGAGAAAGGTAGCTTGATATTCGAATGCAGGTAAACCTTGTTTTTACCAAAATTTATCCTGGTGACTTTCTCGGTGTTTATCACATAACTGTTATGGATACGAACAAAATTTTCGGGCAGCAATTCTTCATAATATTTAAGGGTTTTAAACCCCGGCACTTTATAGATTGAAGAAAGATGAAAATCTGTATTGTTGTTATCCGCCTGCATATAGATCACCTCACTTAAATCGAGAAAATGATAATCGGAATAAGATTTAAGACAAATTTTACGAGTTTCGGATTTATTGTTGTTCCGGCGATATTTAACCAGGGTTTTCACCACCTCTACCGGCGCTAAAGGCTTTAAAAGATAATCCACAAAACCGTTTTTCAAAGCTTCATAAGCAAAGCCTTTTTTGCCGGAAACCCCTATAAAAGAAGGTAATTCAGGAAGGTACTGATGGAGTTCTGCAATAAAATTTAAAGGAATATCCGCTGAGCTGTAACTATCAAAATCAACAAATACCAGGTTTGGAGGATTTTTAAGTATTACCTCGTAAGCCTCATTGTTGGAGATAGCATCTCCTAGCAGCAGGTAATCCGGGTAATTCTGTAAAGCACCTTTTACCTCTCCTACGGCCTCTTCATTTCCCCCGAGAATAGCGTATGTTATCATATATAGCTTTAAAGCAGGGGAGGAAGCCCCTATCCGGCTTCCTCCCCATCCTAACTATCTAACATTAACTAATCAATAAAGATAATTTAGAGCAACTTCATCATAGTACCCGAAGTTCCCATCTTCGTTAGCACTAAAACATGCGAGCATTACGGAGTTAGCATCATATCCTGTGGGGGTATTAGGAATATGCACTGCTCCATCGGGGCTGGCGGATTCACCGGACTGACCGCAACTCTGCCTGCTAAACCAATCGGTATGTCTTAGTCCTACCGAATGACCGACTTCATGTGTCAGCACATGTTCGTTTGTAGCCGTACTATAGCCTTCCATTCCAGAAAATATCTGTACATATTTGTATGGATTCCCGTTGCTTGGAAAACCGGCTACTCCTCCTGCTTCCCCATTGGAATTTTGATAAACCACGATATCATATGGCTGATAGTTGGTTCCAAAAGTCAGGGTGAAATTCAATCCTATATTCAGAGCGTTATAGTTATTGATTGCTCTTTGCAGGGCGCTTCTTTGCTTAGAAGTCAGGCCCTGACCTGAATTGGCAGTAAATCCAATTACATTAATTGTTCTCGGGCTGGAAACCAGGTTGTACGTGCGATATTGTTTACTTGAAATATTTTCAGTACTCATTTTAGAAAGCTGAGCGGGATCCATAAGGATATCTCCTTCGATAAGTAAAGATTCTTTAGAGGATCCGTCGGGCAGCAGGAAATCGATAACTTCCACATTTTCCTTATTGAAATGAAGCTTTGCGATATCATCTAAAGTTTCTTTCGAAAGCTTCGTCTCTTTTAATGAAGATGATTCCGCAGGCTCTTGCGTAACAGTATCTTCTTTTTCACAAGAAGAAAACAAGGCTGCCATTGCTAACATTCCGAGGTAAATTTTTGATTTTTTCATAAGTAGGTTTTGATTAATAATACTTCATAAAACTATATGTTTTGCAATGGCTTAGCCAGAATTCAACCCTACTAAAAATATGGTTTCCCGTAATTAACATTTTCACCCGAAGGTGCTTTACATGCTCTCTGAGAAAGTAAAACTTAAAATCAGGTTTGAAAAATATTTTCAATATCTGTAAATATTTCATCAAAGCATTTTTTCAAAATTTCCTGAGGAACATTTTCCCTATCAAACAGAGACCTCTTGATCTTTTCCAGCTTAAAATCCATAACCTTTTCCTCCCCATCCGCATACACCACGAACTCTCCCGGCTTCAAAGAAAAAAACCGGCTTGCCCTGATTTTGAACACTTCCCGCTCTCCCGTAGTAACACGGGTATCAAAGTCAAGGCTATGGCTACGATTTACACTGGTCGTAGGTTGTTTTACCAGTTCAAAAAAGCGTTCATAGTACCTGGCCGTATCGGGATCATTGGCCTTTCCAAAAAACTGGTAAGAGAGGTTGCTTAAAATAGCCTTGCTCGCCTTTTCCCCGTATATCAGGTCGTTCTGGATCTTATCCTGCATCACGTAAAGGGTAGCGATGTCATAACTTCGAAGTGTCGCCGGAACCCGGTGCATATTTAATAACCTGATGGTAGGTGCTTCTTCCATCAGCACAAATGAAGATTCACGGTTGCGCGTACACATTTGTTTGATCACGGTATGCATGATGGTGGCGATAATTGGAGAATACGCGGAATCATACTTGGGATTGTTCACCACGGAGATTACCGCAGGATTTTCGGGGTTATTAATATCCAGGGGCACTTGATCCCCGGAGAGTACGTAAAAGATCTTTTCGGTGGTAATTTTCTTAAGGGCGTTGGCCAGGGTACTTTTTACCCCGGCGGTTTGCCTTTCGGAATTCTTGCCCTGGATAAAAGCACTGGCCATCGCTTTGGAAGTCTGGTTCCCGGAGAGAAAAGCAATCAGGCTATCGGTATCCAGCAGCTGGTATATGGCAATCAGGTGCGGCAGCGTACAATATTCCGGGTAATCCGTGCGCAGGCGCCAGATAATCCCTCCTAGCAGTCCTTCCACGGCATCATTAAAGAATTTGGAAGAACCGAAGCTGCCGTTTTCTTTCTGTTCCAAAAGGTTTTCCAGTAATACCCTGGAGACCTCATTGACGCTTTCCTCGTTGGGCAGGTAACGCGGTGCGATTGGATTTACCCGGTGGACGATCTTATCAAAAGATATGATATAGAAAGGAATGTCTCCATCCTTAAATAATGGGTAAGCCATCTCGGTCAATTCAAAATCCTTATAATCATGGATGATCCCGGAGAACTTATACCTGCGGAAATGCTGCAAAAAAGGGTAGACCACGCTCTCTGTTTTCCCGCTGCCGGCAGCCCCGATAATAGAAACCCCGCGTCGCACATTGGCAATAGAGAACCTGCCACTGGCAGTTTTAAATTTGACCCTATACTTCTCCCCTGCCTTTTCCTCAAAGGTTTCCTTTCCGAAGAACACGTAAAGGGCGACATTGATCAGGAGCAACGGACATCCGTAACAGATGATCAATCGCAGTTGTTCCCCTTGCGGGTAGCGAAAATTTAACAGCCACAATAGCAATCCCAGCAGCAAAAGGTTTAGCCAGAAACCATATTTCGAATATTTATGAAGGGCCAGAAAGCCTCCCCCGGCAAAACACCAAAACGCCAGGACCACCAAAGGATGAAAAAGATTAATTAACATAACGATTAATTTATATTCCGATTGAACCTGATTTTAAAGCGATCTCCACTCCCCGCTTTAAGCTTTTAAAAGTTTTTAAAGCCAGCTGCACCTTACTGGTGGGAATGGAAGGCACATTTGGTAAACCTGTAGCACGAAGCATTTGGAATGCGATTCGTTTTTCTGAAGTGGGTAATTTTGTTAATTGATGCAGGTAGCTTTTAGGCTGCTGCAGAAACATCTTCCGGGCCTTGTAGGATTCCACAAAATTCCTCCGGTAACCGAATTGGCGGTCAAACACTTTTTCTGCCTGTTTAAAAAAATGATCCCGGTCAAATCCTCTTTGCACCATTTTTCCGTTCATCATTACCTCGGAAGCTTTGTACTTACTGCCCGGGGAGAGGCTATAGCGGTTGGAGGCATCTTTACGACTGATGATAATATGAATATGCGCCTGGTTGCCTTCCTTGGACATGCCCTGGATAATCCGCTGCCCGTTTAGCTGGTGCGGTGCTTCCCATTCCAGCTTATCGATTTGCTGTTGCAGGGATTTAAGATCCCCGGTACTTTCGCCCTGCTGGATACGCCGCATCTCGTTTTTAAGCTTCAGGATGCGGGTGGCATACGGCTGGTTTTCTTTGATCTTCCAGTCTGTTCCCTTGTAGGTTCGCTGTGTTTCAAGCTTGGCAAAATATTTCAGGTCATTTACATTCACCGGTCTTCCGTCGATTTCCCGGTTAAAAGATGCTGCGTAGGCTTTCATGACTTCCCGGGTATATTCCTTAAGCTGATTTTTGGATTGTAATTGTTTCAGCTCGTAGGCACTGGGATTTAAGGTAATGGAATAGAACTTCGGCTCCGAATTTTTAAGTTTCGCAGTATTGGCGTCGATTTCCTGAATGACGGTTTCTGGTGTTACCTGGTCTTCTTCCTGGTTAAAAAAGAATTCCTGCGCTTCCGGGGATTTGCCTTCATTTTCCTTTTCCAGATAGCTGACAAACCCGCTGCTGCTTTTGGGAAAGGAACCCCCGGTTTTCTGTGGAGAGATAGTGATGTACATGAGCTAAATATTTAATTATTTGATTTCTTTTCACGAAACTGCACCGGTTCCTCTTTTGCCTGGAACTTCTTTTCTTTGAACTTGGGCTGAGAAGGCGTGTGTTCCTCTTCAAATAAAGATTGCAACATCAGGGCGGTAGGTTTAGTCTGGTTTTTTTCGATACTACGCACGATGGCGATCAGGGCGTCGATACGTTTTTTAACCAGGCGTTCCAGGGTCTGCATATGCGGTCCCATATGCTCTTTAGGAGAAAGCTTATTGGTCTCAAAAAATTCCAGCATCAGCAGAAGGGTCATCGATTGGGAGCACCCCAAATGCCTGGCATATTTTCTGAATTTCCGACCTACCGAAGCTTTAAGCTTAAAGGTTTCAAAAGGCTCTTTTTTGTGTGAGGTATCCATTTTTTAGTAAAAATTCGAACGGAAACTGTGGGCTGCCGGCCTTTTTTAGTAAAAAACCAGTTTCTTATCTCTGTACCGGGCACTTATAGTTAAACTCAAATAGCTGATAATCATTTGCTTATGATTTAAAAAAGGACCCGTAACATCGCGCAGCGTGTTACCCTCTTGCTTGTCCTTTTTTCCCGGCGGGCCGGATCAAAAATGCCACGATTTCCCTTATCGGCAAACCGCTACCTGGTTTAGGAATTTCATTCCCGTTCTATGTTGAACTTATGCTACCGGCACCTTTTGAAAGTCAGAAAAAACGGCGCCTTCTTTGTGAAGATCGGATTGTAAAAAAGTCAATTCAAGATAATTAAATTTTCAACTAATCTTAAAAATAAAATATAAAAAACCGCTACTTTGGAAGCAGCGGTTTAGGTGTTACAAAATTCCTTCATCGGCAAAGCTAAAATAACTGCCATCGGGAGTAATAATAAGATGGTCCAGCAGTTTGATATCCAAAAACTCCCCGGCACTTTTAATTTTCCGGGTCAGGCGTTTATCATTTTCACTGGGCTTTAAAGTTCCCGAGGGATGGTTATGGGCAATAATTATAGCCGTAGTTAATGACTTTAAGGCCACCGCAAAAACAATCCGCACATCCACCAGGGTTCCGGTAATCCCTCCCGTGGAGACTTCAAAAATCCCTTTTACCCTATTGGCATTGTTTAAGAGCATAACCTTAAAACATTCGTGCAGGGCGATATGATCTTTATTCCACTGGCTAAAAAGCAGTTCTTTAGCGCAAAGGGAGGAGCTGATCTTGGGAGCTTCTTTTACTTTCAAATTGCCCCTGTACTTTATCGAAATTTCGTTAACTTTAGATTTCATTTTTAATTCAATTTAAAAGGTTAATAATGAAAAAGAGGGCGGCACTTTGGATAGGTTCCCGCCCTCTTAATTTTGGTGCCTATTCATTGGCAGCATTACTACCAAGCAGGAGGATTTCCCCGGCAATAATTTCAGTCACATACCTTTTGGTGCCGTCCCCTGACTCATAAGAGCGGGAAGTCAGTTTTCCTTCAATGGCGATTTCTTTGCCTTTGGACACGTACTTCTCCACAATTTCGGCGGTTTTACCCCATGCCACGATATTATGCCACTGGGTATCCTGTACTTTCTCACCACCTGAGGTGCGGTAAAAATCATTGGTAGCGATAGAAAAACCGGCTACTTTTTTGCCGCTTTCAAGGTTTTTGATTTCAGGAGTGTTTCCAACATTCCCGATCAGCTGTACTTTGTTACGTAGATTACTCATAATTGAAAAATTTAAATTAAACATTGATTTACTTTTTGTATCCTGAGCGTTTTCCTTTTTTGTTTTTTTGGCTGCGCTTCCTTTTGGATGTTTTTGTACGATTTCATAAGAGTCATTTTAGATTTACTTCCCGTAGAGCCGTCGCTGTTACCTTTTTTGTTGCTGATACATTTTACAGGATTTAGAATTAGGGAGCACTTATAAAAAGGAGGCACGACTGGCTTATGCAGTGCGTCTAACTTCTAAATCCTGGTATCTTTGCCAACAAAAAAAGGGAAGTACAGCGAAAGGCCCGGAAGTAAGGCTAAAGGCTCCTGGAGAAGTACAAACCCACAGGAAGCGCAGCCAAATCCAACTATGGAATTTCAACCTGGATTCATCTCCTTCCGGTTTTGAATTGAAGTGAAGTGCTCCAATTCTAAAAATGGCAACCTGGAGCACGAAACGCAAAGACAAAACGGGAAGCGTCCATATCTTTTTAAGCGAAACGCTTTCCCCGCAGCGTAGCTTTTTCTGCGCAGTGGAGGGAATGTGCTGAGCGGGTTTTTTTACCAATCTCATCTTTACCGCATTCATAGTACCCGGATCAATAATCACTTCCCTGCACTACCGCCATTGATATGCCTTTTAAGAAGTTTCAGCTCGATATTCCTTGCCCCATGCTTTTCAAAAAGCCTGGTCGTTATTTCCTTGTTATCCGGCAAAGTGAATTTTGGCAGTACTACCACAAACCTATCGGTTGTTCCCGCTAAAACTTTTTCCGGAAAACTATGGGCATATAGTATTTCCAAAGGAAGCGTTTGCATGGATTTTCTTTTTCCCTGCTTTTTGGTGCTGATATAAAAATCAAGCTGATCAGGCTCGTAGCTGATCCCGGAGGAATTTTCCAGCTCCATGACCAGGAAAAAATTTTCATTAAAAAATACAATATCTTTTACCCGCAGTACAACCCCGGAGGTTTTCTGCCGCCGAAGGCTTCCCTTTGCCCTGCGCAGAAAATGCTCCGAGAGCCGTTCCAGGTATGGAGAAGACTTAGCCTTAGCAGTTGCTACAGCATCCTTCTTTAGAGGAGCTTCACGACCCACCGCATCTTTACCGGTAAAGAAATAATAGAAATGCGGCAGCTCTTCCCGGAACTTTAGTACAAAGGAAAAAATATTTCCCTGCTGATCAATTACAAACAGGTTGCTCACCACTCCCGCTTTGGCCTGCAGCAGCCCAAAATACTGCGGCCGGTCTTTGTTATAAGTAAAAACCATGTGAGGAGCCCCGGTAACCGCCTGGCGAATTGGAGCCGGGAAGAAGAGGGCAACCTGCTGGTGATCATTAGCATAGATGGTATCAGGAGCCCGGTGCGCCTGCGCATAAATTGAATCACTGCAAAGCAGTATAAAGATGACTAAAAGAAGGTGTACTAATGTTTTCATAGGAATAAATTTTAAAGTTCCGGTTTGAGCAGTAACTGGTAGCGATTGCTAACGCTTACCTTTATATTGCGGTTATGTTTTTGAAAGAGCCGGCTAATACCACTGACCTGTGGCAGGCTGGGAATATTGATTTCCCCCAACGCGTCATCCAGGATTTCCCGTGAAGCCTCTGCCCGAAAGTTATTTTCCACGTAGATCCCTTCGCTGCCATCCTGGACATCGTATGCCTTCAGGGAAACAGGCCGGTGCATGACCTGCTCGATATTTACCTTCACCCGGTTGGCTGCAAAACTGACAAACCCATAGACAGGGCTGAGCCGTGGCAGTTCTTTTCCTCCAATCCTGGCAGGTTCCATTAAGCGCAGGCGGAGGCGGGAATTTGCCCTGACCACCTGTTGCCCGTCTACAAAAACCCGAATCACCGAATCCGTCTTACCACCCGCTGAATTGTCATTCGCATTAGTACTGCTAAAAAACAGCTCCTGGGCCAGGGCCAGTTCTGCCGGGGAAATTTCTTCTGTGTTAGGAATATCTGCTTCCGCTATACCAACCTCATGTGTTCCCGGAAAAGCAGCTGTTGTACTATCTTCAGCATTTTCACGGTTAAAGCTCCAGGACTCCATGGTCCAGGCTTGTTGTGGAGGTAAGGAATCCATAGAACTCCCGTCTTGATCCTCCGACCACTCCTGCTGTTCTTCTTCCATCTCATCATAAAGGCTGGGCGCCAGGGAGGGCTTTTTCTCCCGGAGATCGTTGATGGCATTAAGCCTGGAATCGTAGGTTTTGGTTTCCTCCTTCAACTGCGGCACTTCGGGGTCCGAAATTGTTTCCTGCTCCTGTTCTTGGTCTCCTCCAAAAACCACCAGGCAATAGGAGATAATAAACCCAAGGACACAGACCAGTACGGAGCCGAATACCACTTTCTTCTTATCGATTTTCATGTTTTTTGTTTTATGGTTTTATTTAAGCTCCTATTGCACAGGAAGCTTCCGCAGGTGTTTCTCAAAGAAGTCCGTGATCAGAAGCCCATGGGTATTCTGGGGAAACTGTCGTTCTACCGGCAGCAGTTTTCCGGTGGTAATCAGTTCATAGGCATCTTCAATACTGCCCCGGTTAATGCGAAAAACCGTACGGGTGCTAAAAGGATATGGTGCCTGGTCCAGCTCCACTTCCGACTCCACGGTATCGATCTGCTGGACAAGGGCATATTGCAGGATGCGGTTATATACCCCATCAGCTCTTTTCTGGCGATACACGTTATCCACGGAACTATTCCCAAGCCACAGCGCCTTCTCAAGCCGCTGCTCGTAGGTAGCCGGGGATAAGCCGTAGAAATAACGATGAAACAATTCCAGGTGCGCCATGGCTTCCACTTTAAGGTTATCCCGGCGCAGCTGCCAGCTCAGGGGGATAACTTCCCCCCTGGTGTTAATGGCAAAAGCATGCTCCACGGCATCCCGGTGCATTTTGTACACCAGGTAGCCTGAAAACATACAGGCACAAAAAGCGCCGATACTGACGCTGATACTCACCAGTCGGTTGAGCTTTAGCACCTGGAAGATATTACGGTAAGGAGAAAATTTCTTTGACATAAGACAAGGATTTATGGTTAGGAAGTAAACAGTCGCAGGGTAAACGAGGTAGCCCGTTTATAGAGTTTAAACTTTAGAAGCACTATAAAAGCTATAGATCCCGCTTCTATAAGGTTGATGATGACCTGGTTTTGGGAAGGACTGCCAAGGAGGCTTTCCCAGAACCCGCTATTGATCTCCCGGTAGAGTTCGTTAATAAACACATTGACCAGGAAAAAGGCCGGCACCAGCATGTAAACCGCTATATATAAGCGAAAAAAAGAATAAGCCATGGAACGGAATCTTTCAAAAACCGAGAGGCTGATGATCAGCGGGAAAAACACCTGCATGATGCCCAGGATAAAGAAACGTTCCGCAAGAAAAAGCGGGTAGATAAACAAATCCAGGATCCACAGGAATACCCCTACGATAAACGACAGCACTTTTACCGAATACAGTGGCGTAAAAAGCGCTTCATAAAGTGCGGTCATGGCTTTGGTCATCACATCAAAAGCACCGGGATCCTCGGCAATCTCAAGCTCCTGCAGCCGCAGGGGCACCAGTGCCGGGGCTGTTTCCATAAACCCGGATTCAATACTGACCAGTAATCCATCCAGCATGCCAAGGATTTCAGGGGCGCAGAGTACCAGCAGTACCACGCTTAAATTGCGTACCAGGTCCACCGGGCGCAATCCCCATGTAATCCCGTCCTGGTCGACCATACCTTCCTGGTATTTTTTAAGGATGTTGACCAGGAACAGCACCACGGCAAGACTTTTCATTCCAATCATGGTATATTCCATAAAGACATTGGTCTTTACCGTCTCAAATACCGTATTTACATATTCCAGCCCGAGTTCCATTGCAAATTTTTTAAAAGTTAGATACCGCCCCGGCGGGAGTTTAATTGCTCCTGCAGCTGGCGAAAATCGATGATATCACGGTAGCGTCTAAGTTGGCTATCCACCTGCAGCAGCAGCTCCCGGGATTTCTTTTCTTTTTCATTAAGGATTTGTGTGCGGTCCGCATCGGTCATTTTCAAAAAATCACTGGAGAGCACCTGGTCGATAAACTCCAGGTCGCGAAGGGATAATTCGATTATGGCATCAAAGGATTCGGAGATCCGGCTGATTTCCTCCGGGTGGACATAAGGAGAATTCAGGATATCCCTTGCATCATTTTGCACCCTTTCATAAAGCCGCTGGTGGGCACGGGTAAGCTCCCGCACTGCTTTTAGCTGGCGTACCACCGCGTTTACTTTTTCTATATTTTCCTTTTGCTTCTTCAGGAATTCCACGGTCTTTAGCAGCTGCGCGGTCTGTTTTGCCGATTCGATCAGTTGCTTGGCCAGGCTGATAAAATTGGTATTATCATATACCGGCATTCCCTGGCAGGCGGCGCCTGCAGGAAGTAGTAAAACCATTGCCAAAGCAAGGCAAAGCATTTTAGTTTTGTTTTTCATCATATTAAGTTTTAGCGGATAAATACTCATTTATGGCACGTTCCATATTTCCGGTCTTGGCGTACAAAGCCATTATAGCCCCGTTTTCAGCGCCGTCAGTCAGGTATGCGGCATAGGCCTCCGGCGGCACTTCCAACCGGAAAATATTGCTCTCCTTGCCTATCTTTATAAAGACTTCCGTATACTTCCGGGAACCGGTAAGGTTATTTGTAATCGACTTTAACTGGTTCAGGTCATGGGAAGAAAGTTTCAGCCGGGCTACCAGGTCTTCATAGCCTTTCTCATTGCGCAGGCTGTAGATCACCTGGGTATTCTCAAGAATACTGGAAGCGGTACTTCCCACCGGCAACTGGTTGATCGACTGCAGGATGATCCCTATAGCCCCGTTTTGTTTCCGGATAGCCTGGTAATAAAATTCCACACTCTCCAGCACATTAGCGAACTTTAACTGCTTGGCAAACTCATCAAAGAGGATGATGCCTCTTTCGCTGCGGTTGCTCCAGATAGATCTTTGAATTGCTGTTTTGATGAGTTTCAGCATAATTGAAAGAATCTCTTTATTATCCCGTATTTCATCAAGTTCAAAAATGATCAGGCGCTTTTCCTCCAGGCGGTATGACTGTCCCTGCTGCTCCCGGAACAAATAGCTGTACAGGCCGTTGCCCACGTATTCCGAGATGATATGCAGAAAACGGGAAAGCTCAAAATAGCCGGTATGGATTCCAAGGCGTTGCAGAAGATCTTCCTGTTCGCGCTCTATAAAGCGGTAAAAACCTTCCAGGTGATGCGGGGCAGCTATCGAATCGTAATAAGCCTGCAGGAGCTTTTTCAGGGCCACGGTCTCTTCCCTGGCAGCCCCACCGGAGGATAACAACTCCAGTATAAATACCGCCAGCTCTTCCAGGTGTTCCGGGGTAGGACAACATGGCTCCGGCAGGTAAAAAAAGTTAATTCCCAGGGATTTCCCCGGCTGGTAGCGCAATACCAGGTGTTCTTCCGGGTAGAGTTTGGCGAATTTCGCGTAAGAGCCTCCCAGGTCAATAATCACCAGGCGAACCCCCTGTTCAAAATACTGGCGCAGGATGTTATTGGCCAGGAATGATTTGCCCTCCCCGGTAGGCGCGAAGATGGCAAAATTCCGTGCCTTGATCCTTCTCTTTTTCTCGTCCCACACATCCTTTATTACCGGGATATTGTACTGACGGTCATTAAAGATCACCCCCTCCTTATCCGATCTGTAATTCCCGCTATTTAGCCAAAGACATAAAGCGTGTTTCAGATCGGTTACATACAGGTCATCATTGGAAAAATTAGAGGTAAAGGCGAAGAAGCTATTTAAAAAATATTGCTTTCGTGATTCCGCTACCGGCGCATATGGCCGGATGTCGAGTTGTTTAAAAACTGCTTTTATGGTTGCGGCAATATCCTTTAACCGACCGCTGTCCCGGTGCCAGTAAAGAATACTGAATTGCCCGCGGATGATCCGGGCCTGCTCATCATGACTGATGCTATGCAAGACAGAATTAATCTTCTCCAGCACCACCAGGTTCTGAGTCCCGAAGCTGGCGCTTTTCTTCAGGGCTTCCATTCTTTTCTCCAACTGCCTGCGCCAAAGATTCGTATCGTCCAGGATAAGCAGCTGGTTGACGATATGGTTTTCATAAAGTTCCAGCCCGAACCCATCGATAAACCCCTGGTGAAAATTAAACTCATCTGAAGTAAACCTGCCTGCCGGGCGGCTGGTTTGCAACTGGTCTCCAAAGGCTGTCTCATGCTGCACGGCCATGAGATCCAGGTAGTAATCTCCTATTTGGATATGCTGATCCCCCAGCAGGATATCGGTATCCACACCCTCATTAAACCCGTTAAAATAATCATGGGCGAAGGATATCACCTCCTCCTCTTTAAAAGGAATAAGCCTGAGCTTCTGACCCTGATTAAGAAAATGCACCACATCTTCTACGGCCGTCCGGAAACGCTCCAGCGCTTCATCCCCGCTCGTAACCAGGTTTTTACTTACTGCCTTAAAAGGGTTTACGAATTTTGCATGGTTAAAACTTTTGTTCCCGGGCCAGCAAAAGAAAAGGTAGCACCGGTGCTCCAGGAATTCCCGGTCTTCAAAATGCTTGCGGGTGGCTTTTTCCAGGAAAGAATTTCCCGGCAATTGGCCTGCCTTGTAACCCTGCTTCCGGTAAACATCCTGTTTATGTACTATACAACGGGAAGGAAGGCTTTTAAGGGCCTGGAACCAGGTGCCGTGTAGCGATTCAAAATCTTTTTCCGAGAGTGAATACACTTCAGGCAATTCCACGGCGTAGGCCAGGATTATATTTCCATTGGAGGCAAAAACCAGGTTATCTGAAACAGCGGCCAGCGGCGGCTTCTTATACAGGTTCATCATTATCATCGGAATATGGATTAACAGGTTTATTACTGATCAGCCGGGGATAAACCCTTATAAAAATCACTTTGCAGGTTAAACGGGTATAATGAAGCAGGCTAAAGTAAAGCCCGGCGTTCATTGAAATCAGGCCAAGGATCACCAGGAAATCGAAAGCAAAAATGGCGATCAAAAGGGAAAGCACCACAACGGCAATCTGCACGGCAAAGAGCAATAAGGGCAGTCCCATGATGAGCGCTTCTTTCCTGATATCCCTGTAGGCGGTATAACGTTTCATCAGACTGCCATGGTTACGAGATAGGAAAAAATACCCACCACGGCACCGGTAATCAGGACAAACACCAGGACCCGGCTAATTCCTTTTTTGAGGTCGGTATTCTCCCCAAAAAAATGCCCGGCATTAAACAGGAAGCCTACCAGGAAAATTACTCCCAGGAGAACAGGGAAGATGGCACGGATGGTATCGGAGATCTCCTCGACGGAAGTTTCAATACCACCGATTTGGGCAAATGCAGGTGCAGTCATTAGGAAGGCACCTGCCAAACTAAAATAGTTGATTCTTTTCATCACTTTAGATTTAAGTTAAACTGCTGATTATCTGATCCAAAATTAGAAAAGAAGACAGTTACTTATCTGTAAATCAAAAAGTTGTGAATAATATTTTACCTGGTATCATTTGCATTTAAGACACTACAAAGTCATATAAATACTATGCAACCAAATTCAATGGCTGTTGATAACTTAAAAAACCAATCCCGTTTAAGAAGAGCTAAACGACCAAGTTTAATAAGAAGGAGAATAGACACACATCAAGAAGGCTGTAAAACCTTACGAAAAGTACGGTTTTACAGCCTTTACTATTGCTCTCCAATTTTTACATTTAAAATCCCTACTCATCAGAATAATGATGACCCATGTTCATCATTATTTTATTCAAACCTAAATCAAATCTACTATGGACAAGTCCGGTAAAAAACCTACTGCCAACAATGTAAAATGTTGGGAAAGCAATGAAGAAATTTCCGCCATAACACAAAGACTTAAAGAAATGTTTGTGGATATGGGACAAAAATCCCGAATTGAAAGGGGCCAGAAACCCGCTCAACGCTCCGTGTTTCGCAAACAACACGGGATAGCATATGGACATTTTATTATCGACAAGGATTTGAATCCTGAATTTGCCGAAGGCATATTTGCCGGAGAAGAATATGAATGCGTAGCAAGATTCTCCAGTGACACGGATCCTCAGGCACCTGATTTACATTCTACACTAGGCCTTGGTCTTAAACTTTTCGGAGTTCACGGCCCGAAGCTGATTGGAGAAGGTGAAACTGCTGATTTTATTTTCCAGAATATCGACAGGTTTTTCGCCAAAGATGCAAGGCAAATGTGCAGTTTTACTACGGCAGGTGTAATTGACAGGGATTACGACACCTACATTAATGAACACCCGGAACTCGCAGGTATTTTAAAAGCAATGATGAAAGAAGAAGCCAGTTGTCTCACTGCAGGCTACTGGGCTATTTTACCATTTAAACTGGGAGATAAGAACATTGTTAAGTACAGGCTGGTTCCCGAAGTCACAGATATGGGAGCTCCGGCAAATGACAAAAACTACCTTGCCCGGGATTTACAGAGGCGGTTAAGAACACAACCTGCATCCTTTCGTTTTGAAATACAGCTGCGCAGTGTCCCTTCAGAAATGCCGTTAGATGATGCGCAGAAAGTATGGGATACGGATCAAAGCCCGTATATACCGATAGCCCGGCTGGTATTTCCCAAACAGGACATACTTGCCATCGGGCAGGAAGAATTCGGATCTAACCTGGCTTTCAATATCTGGAGAACTTTACCTGCGCATGAACCCTTGGGAAGTATTGCAAAAACGCGAAAAACAGTTTATGCAGCCAGCGCTAAAGCCCGGCACCAGGCTAACGGACAACAGCAGCAGGAGCCTAGAGAAATAGAACCCGTGTTTTCCGATGATGAAGATGATAGTAGCGAATGTATAGTTAAAGCCGCTATCTATCCTCCGATAGGGGTCATGCGGGTTGGGAACAGTAGAGAGGAATATTTCATCGGGCCTTTGACAGACCAGCCTGTGGTTAAAGAAGATCCTTACGCCTATCGTGACGCTTCCGGGGCATTAAAAAGACAGGCGGCCCAGTTCCGGGTTTACGGCTTAAACGCTGCAGGAAAAGCGGTTAAAGAGCTCAGCCCGGAAAATGCCAATATCACCTGGCACGCCCACCTGGCCAACCAGAAATCTTCCTGGTACCAGTTCCAACTGGCCCTTGATATTCCTGAAGCCAAAAATGCTCCCGCATCCCTGCTAAGAAACATCGACGAAAAAGACAGGAAACCCCTATTAATAGATGGAAAACACCAAAGTATTTCGGGCACAGGGATAGAAAACGGACCAAAGTTCACAGGGCACTTCAAAAATAAAGAAGTTTACCTGGGGGAAATGAGAACCGATCAGAAAGGAAGACTGCTGATGCTTGGCGGTCATGGGAAATCGGAAAATATATCCGGGGATATGGCAGTTACTTTTGCAAATAATGAAGGCTGGTATGATGATATATCGGACGGCCCTGTAACTGCCGAAGTAGAATACGAAGGGGTGACTTTAAAAACAGATCCGGCCTGGGTAATTTGTGCTCCACCCGATTATGCCCCGATGCAAAAATCCGTCCGTACGATGTGGGATTTAATGCGGGATGTCGCCGTTAAAAGCAATATGCTGGTAAGGCCGGCAAGGCCATCCTTTACCGAAGATATTCTCCCAATATTCGAACGAATGACGGACCTGCAGTGGGTGAACGCAGGCTTTGCGGCTGCTTTCGGCTTTGGTGGTCAATTCAATTACACCTCCAGGGAATGGATTAATAAGCTCAATGATCCTTCGCCCGCTTTTCTCGAATTAAGAAGAAGTATTTCCAATAATTTCAGGCGCTATGATGTTCCCGGCGCGCAGGCCCCACAATTATGGCCATGGCTGTACGGAGATGCAATCAGCATTCCTCCTACTGGCTCGGTTCGCCAGCATTGCACCCTTTCGGACTTGCAATTGTCCTTCCTGGAACAATGGGCGGAGGGTGATTTTGATGCTGATTTCGGAAAAAAAGGCAAATGTCCCTTTTCCAGTAACTCAAAAACCATAGATGAGCTTCCCTTAAAAGATCAACCGGATATGCTTACCAAGGCGGCGATGGATTTTTGCCTGGCCGATGCCTTTCATCCCGGTTGTGAAATGACCTGGCCGATGCGTACTGCCGGTATGTACATGGCACCTTTCCGGCTGAAACATGCTACAAAAACAGAACCGATGAATTCATGGTATTACGGGGCTGAAATGAATACCGACGTGATCACACTGGCTAAAGGGCCCCTTCTCGGAGGACAGGTAGCCAGAGGCATTACCAGATGGATGGCCATTCCCTGGCAAACCGATACTGCCAGTTGCAGGGACGGCTATACGGCCTCCTATGATCCGTATGTTCCTACCTTCTGGCCGGCCAGGGTTCCTAATAATATCCTCTCAGAAGATCGTTACAATGAAGTTTTGAACGATGAGCTTTCCGAAGAAACCCGTAAACAGGCTTTCGCTTACCGGAGGGATTGGCTTGATGATCTACCACTGAACGGCAACCCTCCAACTTACACCAATCAGATTAACAGCATGATAAAACATTTCGATAATCTGGCTGTTATCCAGGCCCGAAAAGGGGTAGATCATAGTGAAGATTTTCCTTATAGAATGCAGGTAGGAATAAGCTTAGCTAAGGAACAGGAAGAAACTATTATTCGCAACGCAGGGAAACAAATTGAACTACTACACCAAAAAACCTTAAACCCGGAGCATAAGAAATCCCTTGAACATGTTCAAAATAAATTGAGTAGCGAAAGTATGTTTACCGCAGCCCATGACCAGGAAATCACCCATCAGCACCTGGCAACATTAATAGGTGATGAAAACATCGAAAGCCACCATAAGGAAGATCTGATAAGGTTGCTGGGATTACTCTCAAAAAAGGTGAAATCCGGGGATCAGAAACCTTTACATCCCGATCATGAAAAGAATGAGAACATAAATACAGGCATACCTTCAAAACTAGGCCGATTCCACCGGTTTTTACCAGAATAAACCGATTTAAATGAAGACGCAGATTGCTATTATCGGAGCAGGTGTGGCCGGTTGCACTGCAGCCATTGCACTTGCTCCTTATTACGAGGTTATTCTTATTGACAAACTGGAAAAACCCGGTGAAAAAATCGGAGAATGCTTACCCGCCGCCACTAAAAGGATTCTATCGGAACTGGAAATTTTACACCTGGTACAGAACGAGAAGGGGCATAGCATCTCTTCTCATATCAATCATACAGGTACGCAGTCCACCTGGGGATCGGAAAAAATATATTTCAGCGATTCTTTAATTAATCCGGACGGCTCAGGATGGTTTCTAGACAGGGTAAAATTTGAATCCTCGTTGAGATCCGAAGTTAATAGCAGAGGTGTAAAATGTTTATGGCCTAAAAAATTATTGCATGTAGAGAAAGTAAAAGAAGGCTGGAAGCTAACAATTGGCGACAACCTAAAAGATAGCAAGGAAAAAACAGAAACTCTGGAAGCCGGATTTGTAATCGATGCCACAGGCAGGGCCTCTGTTTTCGCGGGAAAGTTAGGTATCCCGAGAATATCTGTCGATAAACTGATATCGTGTTGGTCTATATTTCCGGGAAACAGGTTAAATAATATAAATACCGTTAGTCCCTGTGAATACGGGTGGTGGTACAGCTCTCCCCTCTCCAACAACAGAAGGCTGGCAGCTTTTCATACGGATCGCGACCTTTTAAAAAAAAGAGCTACTAGAGACCCGCAGTTGTTTTTAGATTTAATGAAGAATTGCCCCGAGATTTCATCTTCCGTAGATTATTCTGAATATAAAGGCTTTGTTTATAAAGGAACAGTTGCAGCAAATTCAGGTTATCTTCAGCAATTTACAGGTGAGCGTTGGGTAGCCATCGGGGATTCCGCGATAAGTTTTGACCCGCTTTCCTCACAGGGTATGTTTAATGCTATGGCCAATGCAATGCAATTGAGGAACCTTTTCCTGGGAACAAAGCTTATAGAATTTTCTTCTGACCAGAATTTAGATAATAAATTCCGGGAAATGTACATCAACAGTATAAACCAGGTATGGAATCGCTATTTATATCATAAAGAACACTACTACAGGCAGGAAAAAAGATGGATTCATGCGCCTTTTTGGAAAAGAAGAATTTCCCGGTCACTACAAGAATAGAAGCTATTTAAAGTAAACCATAAAAGAATTACGGTTCAGCCTTACTCTTAAAATTTTCTTAAAAGTGATATTTGAAACTTCTAAGCAGTCCCGCTGCTTTAAAAAAATGATCAGGATTCAAAGTTCTCATGAAAGTAATTGATAAAAGTTCGGACCGTAGTACTGAGATAGCAACCACTATTATCATTATCAGCTTTCTTGAAGAAATAGGATTGCAAACAGTTAAAACCAGCATAAGCAATAAAACGTTTCTACCAGGAATACATGTGGAAAAAGGAGTTTTATATTATGACCCTGAGAAATTGGAACACCCGGGAGATCTATTACATGAAGCGGGACATATGGCCTGTTTGGCACCATGCGTCAGAAATAAGATATACGGGAAAATTGATCATAAAACTGCTGCAGACTTTGAAATTGGTGCCATTCTATGGAGTTTTCTCGCCTGTTCACATCTAAAATTACCTCCAGAGGTGGTTTTTCATGAAAAAGGGTACAAGGGAGATGCAAACTGGCTCATTGAAAACTTTCAAAACGGGAATTATATTGGATCGCCTGTTTTAAAATGGCTGGGGCTCATAGAATACGATGAAAATAAAAAAAATAAAACGTCTCCGACGGTAATAAGTTGGTTACGCAAAAATTAAAAACCCAAATTTTAAACCTTAAACTATCAAATTATGGAAGGCACTATCGGTGAAATCAGGCTATTCGGTCCGGAATGGGCTCCCAGGAACTGGGCATTATGTTATGGACAATTACTACCAATAAACGATTACACGGCTCTTTTTTCCTTACTCGGGACAAAATATGGGGGAGATGGACGAACAACTTTCGGGCTTCCGGATTTAAGAGGAAGAGTGGCGATAGGAAGCGGGTACGGACCAGGACTTACTGACAGGCGCAACGGTCAAAGATCCGGCGAAGAATACCACACATTAATTGCCTCAGAAATGCCACAGCATAACCACCAGCTTAGCATTTCAAATCCCACGGTTAATTCCGTTCAGGCATCCGTAAAAGTAGGAAGCGGCAATGATGCTCAAGCTCCGCAAGGAAAATATCCCGGCGGTAGTATATCCGGACCAATTTATTCAGCTAGTACTGACGGAACTTTTGCAGACGATGCGGTAGAATTCAGTGATCTGCAATTCAATCCTATAACAAGCCAGATGGGAATGGCCGGAGGCAGTACATCCCACAACAACATGCAACCCTGGACCTGTGTTTCATATATTATATGTTTGCAAGGCATATTTCCACAAAGAAGCTAAAGATAGCTCTGCAAAATAAATACATGTCTTCGGTCCTTACATATCCTAACCCTGGTAGAAATCATATACCAGTAAAAAGGATAAGAAGGCAGCAAAATTCTTAACCCGGCCCGGATTGAAAGGAGCCTAATAATAGGTGCTTTTATTCGGGCCGGTTTATTTATGCCAGGTTATCAATTTTTGAAGAATGAAAACAACTTTGTTTTGTAATAGCTTAATTGTCATTCCATTATTGAAAAAATTAGTTGATAAAGGAGATGAAATCCAACTTATCACACCACAAGATTACCATCAGGAATTGGATGGTCTAATGCAAACTGCTGAAGAACACAATATACCTTTACTTGAGATAAGAAAAGATGAGTTGAATCAAGAAAAAAATCTACTATATCAATGGGTAGAGAAAAGTGATTTGATGCTCGGCTACACTTTCCCCTGGATACTTCCGGAAAAACTATTTTCATTGTGTGAGAATGCTGTCAATGTACATTTCAGCAGCCTACCCTACTTCAGAGGGAGCGACCCAGTATACTGGCATTTAAAATCCGGCGAGAAGAAAATAGGAATCACTTTTCACCGGCTCACCGACATACCGGATGAGGGAAGTATTATTTATAATGAAGAAATTGATATTTTACCGGGTGAAAATTACGGGCTTCTTCAATCAAGGCTGTCATATAAAACGGCAGAGATATTTACCACTTTTTTATCCCGCTTAGAAAGTAACAGGGAGATTACGGCAAAGAACATTTCCGGAAGCTATTTTTCCCGTCCTAGCAGGAAGCAGAGAACGATAAACTGGGAAATACAGTGTGCGGATGAAATAGAAAATTTAGTCAACGCCTGCAATCCGAAATACTGCGGAGCCATGGCTATGTTCAGAAATATGCCGGTTCAGATAATTGAAGTAAGTCCTGCCGATTTAGGAACTCCTCCAGTTTCCCGCCCCGGAACTATAATTTTTTCAGATCCCACCCATGGAATTTTTGTTTTATGCAGAGATTTCAAGGTTATAAAAATAAACGTCTTAAAAACGAAGGAGGGCATATTCAGCAGTGCCAAACTTGCTATTATGGGTTGTAAGAAAGGAGAAATATTTAGTTAAGTGATAAAACCTTCTTTTTTATTTTAACTTTTTATTTACAATTTTTCTTACAATATTTGCCCTGATTTTCACCTCCCTACAGTTGAAACACATTTAAAGACGACAAATTACCTGAAATTGTTCGGAGCCAAATCCGGTTAAATCGTGTTGATATAAAAATCTATTAGAACCCTTCTATTTAAATCCTAAAATATGGAGCACAAATTACTTTCATTTCATTTTAAAAAGTTAATACTTCAACTTTTCTTACCCCTAACAATTCTGCTGCTATACAGCCAGCATGGGAAAGCCCAAACCACCTTAGACTTTAACGGTGATTTTCAATCCATTGCTTCATTCGGCACATCCCCCCGAACCGGAAGTATAATTCTTTCTGACAATCAGTCCTATACATTAAGTACAGTTGGTGCCGGAAGCGGACTTATAAACAGGTTTAATGGGAATATAGTGATGACAATGAGTGCATCCCATTCCTATCATAGTTTTGCAAGGACAGACGGCAGTGAATTTTCCCTGGATAAAATAACCATGTTTTTCCAGTTTGATTCTCCAAACGAGGCTACTTTCACTGGCTATAAAGACAATGCCATTGTACCAGGTGCTACTAAAATTGTATCATCTTTTACAATGAATTCCTCCTTTACGATAGATTTTACGACCAATCCGGACTTTAAAAATATTGATGAATTCAGGATCACTTTTCCTTCCCACCCTGAGAATAGTGCATCAACGGCTCTGGAATCCTTAACATATACCAGTGTTAGCGCCACAGTAAACAACCCGCCCTCTTTTAATAAAGGCGCCTCAACAGATTTAACTGTAGATGAAAATTCCGGAAGCACGACAATTAACGACCTTTTAGCCGTTACAGATAGTGATACTGGCGATAATTTATCCTGGAGCGTTAGCAGTGGTCCTTCCTACGGAAGCCTTGACGGTTTCCCGACTAGCACTACCAGTAACGGTACTTCGGTTACTCCTTCCGGTTTAACTTATAAACCCACTGCTGGTTTTTATGGGGGCGATAGTTTCAAAGTAAAAATTGAAGACGGAACAGCTTCAGATGAAATCACAGTAAATGTTAAGGTACAGCAGGTATGCGAACTCAAAGCTACCATCAGTTCGCAAACTAATGTTTCCTGTAATGGAAGTGCAACAGGTTCGCTTACCGTGACGGCCACTGGAGGAGGAGCTAACTACAGTTATATTTGGATAAATGAAAAAGATTCTTCCTTAGAATCAAGTACGCTAGGCACCAGTTCATCAAGTAATACCGTGACCGGCCTTAAAGCAGGTACTTATAAAGTTACCATTACTGATGGCTTTGGCTGTACGGCAACCGCCAGTGCTACAATTACAGAGCCTTCCAGCCTGTTAACAGCCTCTGCGGCGGTTGACCGCAATGTTAGCTGTAACGGGGGTATTGACGGTGGTGCAACGGCCACTGCAACAGGTGGAAATCCGCCTTATACTTATTCCTGGTCCAATGAGCAAAATACTGCTACCATTGGGCATTACACTACTTACGATCCTGTAGAAGAAAAATATTCTCCTGAGAAAGCTCCTCTGCCAGCAGGCACCTATACCGTAACAGTAACCGATGCCAGCGGTTGTACCGATACGGCAAATATTACCATTACCCAACCTGCTGCTCTTAGTGCTACGGCAGCGGCACAAACAAACATTTCCTGTAACGGAGGTGCTGACGGAAGTGCTACGGTTTCCGTCACAGGCGGAACCAAAGGTTATAGTTATTCATGGGCACCATCAGGTGGAAATGAAGCCACGGCCACCGGATTATCGGCCGGTAATTATACCGTTACCATTACAGATGCTAATGGCTGCGAAGCAAAGCAAACTTTTACCATCACCGAGCCTGCTGTTTATGTAGTTGACGCCCCTGATAATGTGGTGGCCTGCGGTAGCTACAGCCTTCCGGAACTAACTGAAGGAAATTATTATACCCAGCCAGATGGGGAAGGAACAGCGCTTTCCGCCGAAGCTATAATTACAAGTTCTCAAACTATATATGTTTACGGTGAAAATGAAAATGGCTGTTCAGATGAGAACAGTTTTGAGATAACCATCAATAAGAACGATATTGAAGAGGTAACTTTTTCTAATGATGAAGTGGTATATGATGGCAATGCGCACACGCTTTCGGTAGTCGGATTGCCTGAAGGAGCCACGGTTGATTATGATGTTGAAAATACCCATACCAATGCTGGCAGCTATAAAATTACCGCAACGGTATCTTCAGCCCATACCAGCTGTGGGGACAGAACTTTAACAGCCACGCTTACCATCAAAAAAGCCGAAGCGGTAATCACTGCCGATGCTGTACAGACATTCACTTATGATGGAACAGTGAAAAATGTGTCTGCTAAACTGAATCATTCTGAGGCTGAATTGACTTATAGCCCCCAACAGGGATATACCGCAGCCGGGAATTACCCAGTAACAATTTCTGCGGAAGAAACCGATAACTATCTATCAGCTTCCAAAAATGTCTCTTTGGAAATCGAAAATGCCGAGATTGAAGGAGTGACTTTTACCGATGACAGTTTTGTTTATGATGGGACAACGCATAGCATTTTTGTCAAAAATCTTCCTGAAGGTGCTTCTGTAAAATATGACAATAACGGCCAGATCAATGCAGGAGATTATAAAGTGACTGCAACGGTAAGCCGTGAAAATCAGTATGATAAAGTATTGATTGCGAACATTGTGATCAAAAAGGCCGAAGCCATAATCACTGCCGAAGCCGTTCAAAACTTTACTTATGATGGTTCTGTTAAAAATGTTTCAGCCGAGCTGAACCATTCAGAGACTGAATTGACTTATAGCCCGCAGCAAGGTTATACTGCAGCCGGAACTTATTCTGTAATAATTTCCGCGGAAGAAACCGATAACTATTTATCGGCTTCCAAAAATGTTTCCCTGGAAATCGAAAATGCCAAGATTGAAGGAGTTGTTTTTGAAGATGACACTTTCATCTATGACGGGACAGCGCACAGTATTTTTGTGGAAAACCTTCCTGAAGGCGCTTCTGTAAAATATGACAATAACGGCCAGATCAACGCGGGAGCTTATAAAGTAACTGCCACCGTTAGCCGTAAAAATTACTATGATAAAGTATTGATTTCAAATCTTGTGATCAAAAAGGCCGAAGCCGTAATCACTGCCGATGCTGTTCAGACCTTTACTTATGACGGAATGGTTAAAAATGTTTCAGCCGAGCTGAATCATTCAGAAACCGACTTAAGCTTTAGTCCTCAGCAAGGTTACACCGCAGCAGGAACTTATCCAGTAACAATTTCCGCGGAAGAAACTGATAACTATTTATCGGCTTCCAAAAATGTTTCGCTGGTGATCGAAAATGCCGAGATTGAAGGAGTTGTCTTTGAAGACGATAGTTTTGTTTATGACGGGAAAACGCATAGCATTTTCTTGGAAAACCTTCCTGAAGGTGCTTCTGTAAAGTATGACAATAACGGGCAAATCAATGCGGGAACTTATAAAGTAACAGCAACCGTAAGCCAGGAGAATTATAATGACCTGGAGCTTTCTGCCAATTTGGTCATCAAAAAAGCCGAAGCGATAATCACTACCGAAGCTGTTCAGACTTTTACTTATGACGGCTCCACAAAGAATGTGACGGCCAGTCTCAATCATGAGGAAACTGCATTGACTTATGCTCCGGCACAAGGATATACCGCAGCAGGAGCGTATCCTGTAACCATTTCCGCGGAAGAAACCGATAACTATTTGTCGGCTTCCAAAGATGTTTCGCTGGTGATCGAAAAAGCCGAAATTGAAGGAGTAACTTTTGCAGATGAGAGTTTTGTCTATGACGGCACCACCCACAGTATTTTTGTGAAAAACCTTCCTGAAGGTGCTAAAGTGAAGTATGACAATAATGGCCAGATCAATGCCGGTACTTATAAAGTGACTGCGACAGTAAGCAGGAAAAACTATAATGACTTGGAACTTCACGCAGATCTTATTATCAAAAAAGCCGAAGCGATAATTACTGCAGAAGCCGTGCAGACATTTACTTATGATGGAACGGTTAAAAATATTTCAGCTAAGCTGAACCATGAGGAAACTGCCCTCACCTATACTCCGGCACAAGGATTTACAAATGCAGGAACTTATCCTGTAACAATTTCCGCGGAAGAAACCAATAATTATTTGTCAGCTTCCAAAAATGTCTCCTTGGAAATCAAAAATGCCGCAATTGAAGGAGTTGTTTTTGAAGATGACAGTTTTGTTTATGACGGATCAGCGCACAGCATTTTCTTGGAAAATCTTCCTGAAGGGGCTTCTGTAACGTATGACACTAACGGGCAAATCAATGCAGGAACTTATAAAGTAACTGCAACAGTCAGCCGGGAAAATTATAACGATCTGGAACTTTCTGCCAATTTGGTCATCAAAAAAGCCGAAGCGATAATCACTGCCGAAGCTGTTCAGGCTTTTACTTATGACGGCTCTACAAAGAATGTGACGGCCAGTCTCAATCATGAGGAAACTGCATTGACTTATGCTCCGGCACAAGGATTTACCAGCGCAGGAACGTATCCTGTAACAATTTCCGCTAAAGAGACCAATAACTATTTGTCGGCTTCCAAAAATGTCTCCTTGGAAATCAAAAATGCCGAAATTGAAGGAGTAACTTTTGCAGATTACAGTTTTGTTTATGATGGAACAGCGCACAGCATTTTTGTGAAAAACCTTCCTGAAGGTGCAACCGTAAAGTATGAAAACAACGGCCAGATCAATGCGGGGACTTATAAAGTAACTGCAACGATCAGCCAGGAAAACTATAATGATCAAGTATTGACTGCAAATCTTGTCATCAAAAAAGCCGAAGCGGTAATTACTGCAGATGCTACCCAGACTTTCACCTATGATGGAACGGTTAAAAATGTTTCGGCTATACTAAATCATGAGGAGGCGCAGCTGACTTTCAGTCCGCAGCAGGGATATACTGCAGCCGGTACATATCCTGTAACAATTTCCGCGGAAGAAACCGATAACTACTTATCGACTTCCAAAAATGTTTCGCTGGAAATCGAAAATGCCGAAATTGAAGGAGTAACTTTTGCAGACGACAGTTTCATCTATGACGGGACAGTGCATAGCATTTTTGTGAAAAACCTTCCTGAAGGTGCTGCTGTAAAGTATGACAACAATGGTCAAGTTAACGCAGGAACTTATACAGTGACTGCAACGGTAAGCCAGGAAAACTATAATGATGAAGTGCTGACTGCAGAGCTTGTCATCAAAAAAGCCGAAGCGGTAATCACTGCCGATGCTGTTCAGACCTTTACTTATGACGGAACGGTTAAAAATGTTTCGGCTAAACTGAATCATACAGAAACTGACTTAAGTTACAGCCCGCAGCAAGGTTACACCGCAGCCGGTACATATCCTGTAAAAATTTCCGCGGAAGAAACTGATAACTATTTGTCGGCTTCCAAAAATGTCTCTTTGGAAATCAAAAATGCCGAAATTGAAGGAGTTGTTTTTGAAAGTGAAACTTTTATTTATAATGGAGAAGTTCACAGTCTGATGGTAACCGAACTTCCTGAAGGTGCTAAAGTAAAATATGACAATAACGGGCAGATCAATGCGGGGACTTATAAAGTGACCGCAACGGTTAGCCAGGAGAATTACAATGATGAGATACTGACTGCTGACCTTGTTATTAAAAAAGCAGAAGCCGTAATCACTGCGGAAGCTATGCAGAACTTTACTTATGATGGTACTGTGAAAAATATTTCAGCAGAGCTGAATCATGAGGAAACAAGCTTAACGTATGCTCCTGCACAAAGCTATATCAACGCAGGTACTTATGAAATAACTGTTTCAGCTGAAGAAACTGACAATTATCTGTCAGCTTCCAAAGACGTTTCGCTGAAAATCGAAAATGCGGAAATTGAAGGAGTGACTTTTGCCGATGCCAGTTTTGTCTATGATAATACAACGCATAGCATTTTTGTGGAAAATCTTCCGGAAGGAGCAACCGTAAAATATGCCGATAATGAGCAAGTTAATGCAGGTACTTATAAAGTGACTGCCACGGTAAGCCAGGAAAATTACAATGATAAAATCCTGACTGCTGACCTTGTTATTAAAAAAGCAGAAGCCGTAATCACTGCGGAAGCTATGCAGAACTTTACTTATGATGGTACTGTGAAAAATATTTCAGCAGAGCTGAATCATGAGGAAACAAGCTTAACGTATGCTCCTGCACAAGGCTATATCAACGCAGGTACTTATGAAGTAACTGTTTCAGCTGAAGAAACCGATAATTATTTGTCGGCTTCCAAAGAACTAAGCCTGGTAATTGAGTCAACAGAAATTGAAGGAGTAAGTCTTGAGGGTGCTACTTTTACTTACGATGGCCAAACAAACAGTTTAGCCGTTAATGGTCTTCCTGAAGGCGCCAGCGTAACCTATGATAACAACGGTCAGATTAATGCAGGAACTTATAAAGTGACTGCAACGGTAAGCCAGGAGAATTATAATGATAAAGTTCTTACAGCAGACCTTGTGATCAACAAAGCTGTGCAAAGCATCTCTTTTGATGACCTTGATAATAGGAACCTTCAGACGGATGATAATTTCCTTCTGAATGCTACTTCATCTTCAGGATTGCCTGTGACGTATTCTTACACTTCTGAAAACACCGATCCTGCAGCTAGGGTAAGCGAGCGTGGATTTGTAAGGCTGCTTGCCGCAGGCACCATCAGCATTACCGCTACCCAGCAGGGCAACCAGAATTATGAAGCTGCAACTCCTGTTACCAGGACACTGAACATCCTAAACAGTACTGCAAGGTTAAATAACGTGGTAATAAACGGTACCTCCTACTCCAACCCTTCCACAGATATCTATTACCTGATTGGCTGTGGCAGTGATGAAGACCAGGTGCAGATCCAGCTGGAACCAAACAGGGGTTCTTCCGCAGATCATGCAGCAATGTTTACGATCGAAACACCTGTTCCCGGGATTTACAACGAAACCATAATGGTGACTTCAGGAGATGGAAATGCCAGCAGGACCTACCATATCAAAGTTGAAAAAACCTTTGATTTTGAGGATATCGTGGTGCAGAAGTTCAATAATGTATTGCTGGTAAACAACAATCCCGCAACCAACGGGGGATATAAGTTTGAAAGCTTTAGATGGTACAAAAACGGAGCCCTTATCGGGACCGGGCAATACTTTTCTGAAGGTGACAACGCCGGTGATGCGCTGGATGCCCAAAGCAATTACTATGTGGAAATGACCACTGAAGACGGAGAGGTGTTAAAAACGTGTTCTACCGTGATCCAGCTTAGAAGCTCCTACAACGTGGTGCTGTCTCCAAACCCGGTAAATGCCGGAGAATCTTTAGAATTGTTTGCAGATTTCCCTAAAGAAGAACTGGCTACCATGCAGCTTTCCATCCATAACCTGAATGGGGCGCTTATTAAAAGGATGAGTTCCAATAAGAAAATTACCACTATCGAGTTGCCGTACAACGTTCAGGTGGGTGTTTACATCCTTAGCATTCAAACCAGCAAACGCAGCAAATCCCTGAAGTTTATTGTTCGCTAACGGGAACGGAATTCATTCTAAATCATCAAATAAAATCTTATGAAATTCAATTATAGAAATACTTACCGGAGCAAAATAAATATAAAGCTGTTACTACTTGTCCTGGTTTGCAGCGCCATGGGAAATTCCTATGGCCAGTCTAAAAGCGAAGTCTCTTTTTACCTGAAGGGCTCCTTCTCTAAACTTGATTATGAAGTCCTGCAGGATAAAAGCGACCTGGAAAACGGTTTTGGGTTCGGGGCGCAATATGCGTATTACCTTTCCGAAAACTGGAGTATAGGCACGGGTGCCGGGCTTCAGTATATGGAAGGCGCTGCTTCCCTTTCTTCCGTAGAAGGTGCCTACGCCACTGCAGATCCGGAAGGAGAAGCATTTGAGTTCAGGTACAGGGTAGAAGATTTCAGGGAAAACCAGTACGCGTATTTCCTGAATGTGCCTTTAAAAGTTCAGTTTGAAACCGGGGACATTGCTCGGTTTTATGCCGCGGCAGGTGCAAAGATGGGTTTTGTGCTTCAATCGGAATATGAAACAGAGGCTTCTTCGCTGACCACCAGCGGGTATTATGAGCAGTATGATGCGGAGCTCCGCGAGCCGATGTTTGCCGGGTTTGGGGATTTTGGAGCCCTGAAAACTTCAAGATCTGACCTTGGGCTTCAAACCAATTTGATCCTTAACCTGGAAACAGGGGTGAAATTCATGCTGGAAAATGACCAGGCGCTCTACATGGGCGTGTTTGTAGACTATGGGTTAAAGAACATAAAGCCTGAAAAAGACGGGCTAAACCTTATTGCTTATAATGCCGAAGATCCCATGAGCTTTACAAATAACAGCCTGCTTACTTCAGCAAGTAATACAGCATCCACGGCATATGTAGATGAAGTAAAAACCCTGGCTTTCGGAATGAAAATAAGATATGGCTTCCGGTTCTAAACTGGGAAATAATTTGAATCCAAATCAGCCTCTTCAGTTATGAAGGGGCTTTTTTATGGAATAGGCTAACAGAAATTAAAAAAGGGTGGCATTCCCCAACTGCCACCCTTTAAGGTCATTTTAGATAGACTAATTAAATTCTGCGGCAAAACTAAACTTTAAAGGGATAGCAAAACAGGGGGAAAATCCCCTTTTTCATCAATAAGATTTAATTCTCTTAAAAACAGCTGCCGGTAAAAATTCTACTATTAACAAGTCATTCTTCTCTATTATCTGGTGCACCTGGAAAATCCTTATATCCTGAAGGCCGCATGACAGTAAATTCTGTAGGCAAAAAATACATATTGAAATTCATATTCTTTTATCTACAGCCTGTTTTGGAAAGCCAACCAGGTTAAATAATACCCTCATCCTGCTGCGCACCCTGTCGCCATAACGCTCTTCCAGTTCTTTTGCATTAAGGTTGGTAGTCGCATGTGTCTTAATTCTTCCTTTACTAGCCAGGTACAATTCATAGCGTGAAAGAAGTACCTCCCCCAGTACGTTACAATCTTTGCCGTAATAACTGCCGATGGGTTCCGCGCCCAGATCGTCAAAACAGAAATATCCACTATTGCCATAATCTTCAATGGTTTTGTAACCGATATGGTTAAAACTGAACACCACGTTTCGGCTGGGAATCATTTCATAGTGGCGCCTGCCGGGAAACAGGTGAGGCAGGAGTTTCATCAGGCTGGTTTTTCCGCAGCCTACCGGGCCGTTTATCAACAGTCCTTTTTCCGGATCGATTCCAAATCTTTTGCAGGTAAGGGCATCACGGATCGTGTATGCACAAAGCTTGCGCAAAACAGGCCGATCCGCTTTATATATTTTAAAATGATTCCCAAATAATAATTTGCCCTTGGCATCAAGGTAGATCAGGATTCTGTTAAAATCGTAGTGGACGGTAGTACCGTCAAAGTCACCCAGGGAATATTCCACTCCGCCTTCAATTATTTTAGAGGGGTTCGTCATAATCTTTGTTTTTTGTAGTTCTAAGGTGATCCCAATGTGATCTACTACTTGTCCCCCAACGGGACACTTGTTCATTCTTTCTCCTGTTTTGAAGATTGAGAATCCATTTTTCAGCGGCACTGTACCAGTCCAGAATTTCACTTCCATTACCCATCTTCCATCCAACGGCCTGGTAGTGATTAAAAAAAGTTAGTGCTTCCTGTTTTTCGCAGGAACGATTTTTAAAAAATTCAATAACTTCTTTTTGATGTGCGGGCCGTTTACCCTTTATAAAGTTTTCCTGTTTAGTATTGTTTATAGAAGGTACCACCAGCTGTCTTTCCCTGGGACGGTAGCTGTCCGCAGGTTGTCCCTCTATGGGATTCCTGCATACCTCAAGCTGTCCTGCTCCGGGACGGTAGTGCCCCCCAACCGGTTCATCAGCTGTCTCAAATATGGTCATCCTGATCTTACTTCCCTTAAAGGGATTATTGGAAGGAAAATAGGCAAGGTATTTCCACTGGTCAAGATCCCTCACACACCGGTGATAACTGGTTTTAGAACCAATCTTTGCCGCATTCATCATTTCCCTGCGGTTAATAAAAAACGTATCGGCAAAACGGCTGCTGTTCCATTCCTGGAACAGCGCCATATAAAGGCTGATATGATTAGGATTCAAGCGATCATCTGAATAAAATAGCTCGAAGGCGGCATTAAGCTGACGGATATAATTCATTTGCGAAAACCTGAATTGTGGTGGGTGCGGTGTTGGTCCATGGCTTTTTGAACATCAGCAGCCTCGTAATAGATAATACCGCCAATTTTAGTATAAGGCAGGGTGCCGTTGGTACGTAAGTTTTGAAGAGTACCGGGACTGATCTGCAGAAACTCCATCACATCCGAAGATTTAAAATATTGTTTTAAGGTTCCGGAGGATTGTTGGTCCAATAAACTTTTAATTTCTTCGAGCAGTTCCGTTTTAAACTCCCGAAGATCATCCGTGGTGATAATAGTTGCTGGCATAAGACTTTGTTATAAATAATCCCACCACTTCCTGAATCCGATCTTCATTTGAAAGCGGCGGGATTGGGTTGATTTGACTTTCATTACAAAGCTGTAAAGGATACAGGAGAATCTTTCGTAGCAGGTCTCGTACTACGACAAATTTTAACAGCATTAATTTTTGCAGTAGTTGAGGCTATTTATTTCGTGAAGACAACCTTAAAACATGTGAACTGAGAACAGATTTACTTATTAAGAGCTCCTGCATTTTTTCATGGAAAAAATCGTAGTACGAAAACATTTAACAATTTTTCTTATTGGAAAAATCTTCAAAAGGCTGGGTGATGGTTTTCACATCCTACTCATAGTATTTAATGCCTCATCGCAATATAGGCATATATATGTTCCACCAGGATTTCACCTAAATAAAAGCACTAAGCCATGACCAAATAACCCGGCTCCTCTCAGGTAATCTGTGTTCCAGTATCCTTTGGCAGGAAGTCAATCCAATGTTACATGATATCCGCACTCCTGAGGGCCTTCTGATCATAGACGAATCCATCGAGCCCAAGAAATACCCTAAGCCCGATGATCACCTGGCATTATGACCATTGTACGGACAAAGTGAAAAAAGGGGCAACTTCATCAATTCTTTTTATTACCATCCATAACATGATATGGAACTTCCCATAGGTGTTGAATTCGTAACAAAGGATGTTGAGTTCACAGATCACAAGGGCAAGATCAAAAGAGAGAGTAGTGAAACTAAAAATGAGATGATGCGCAGAATGATAAAGCAGGCCAATTATAATGTTTGGTTCAACTACGTATTGGCTGATAGCTGGTTTCCTCCTGTGAAATATAAAATGTATCACCGATGATTAAAAATCGGATTTTATAATGGCCATTAAATCCAACAGGGTTGTGGCATTGAGCCAAGAAGATGAATTAAAAGGTATTTTCATAAGTATCGAATCTTAGGGCTGGAAGGGCTTACCATGTCAGTTAACCTTAAACAATACGACAATCCCGTATTAATAGGAAAACAAGTTTTCAAAGGGAATGGTAGCACAGGTACACTTTATCTGGCCTCAACCTGGATTACCAAAGCCTTACCGCAATCTATCAAAAACGGTGGAAAGTGGAAGAATTTTTTCGCTCTATTAAGAACAATACGGCTTTTGCAAAGGCCCCGGTCAAAACAGTAAAAACGCAGCAGGCCCATTTTACGGCATCGATAATTGCCTTTTGTAAACTCGAAAGGTCAAAAATCAGAAACAATAAAAACCATTATGCGATGAAAAGCCAAATTTGGCTCGCGGCAACCAAAGTGGCCTGGAAAGAAATTGATAGGTGATCAACAAACAGAACAGCATTTAATAAAAATTGCTCAGTAACATCAGTAAATAATATAAAAGGCTGCTTCACAACAGCCTTTCATAATTCTGTTTATTGTTTAATCACAATCACCAGCACAAGGTATTGCATTTTCATAATCTTGTTCTGTAAAAACAAATGTTTCTTCCGTATCGCCATATAAGCATATATTTAATGGGTTTCTTACATCTCCTTCGCAACTCTCTTCTTGAACAAAAATTTGTTGTTTTTCACTATTGTAAGTAACAACTATAGAGTCCCCTTGAAAAAAACTAATGTAAGAGTAATATTCCTCCATAGGGGGAGCTGGACTTTTAAATTGTTTAGTGATTTCCTCCCCATTTCGCAAAGCAATAATTTCCGCGTCTTCTTCCAAGGACGAATATGAATCTATTCTAATATCGTGTCCACTAGAATTAACTAAGGTAAATACATAGTTTTTACCCTCTCCCTGATCTGTGCCACAGCTATTTAACAGTAATAAAAAGCAAGTAAAGGTCAATAGATTTTTCATTTTATGTTTTTAGTTTGGCCAATTATTAAAAAGCTCATCTAAATAAATCTCTGTTGAGTTACTATATTTAGATTTAATATTATCGCGCCATTGTAGCCAAGATTTTGCATCAATTAATGCACTTTCTAATTGTTTTATAGTATAATTTTCCACCCTGTCAATAGGATAAGCTGATCCGTAATTTACTCTTTGATTAAAATCATCAATCATATCATACCCGCCAGAAGTATAATGGTTTTCCTCAGATATTCTTACTCTTTGATAATTACTCAAATTGAATCCATTACTTTGTGTAAAATAAGAATAAGCCGGATTACCTGCATCGTCTCTATACCGTTTAAGAGCAAATACAATTTCAACTGTCTTCGCCCATGTTTCAAGAAGCCTTCTGTTATTATTTTCTACTGCCCCACCTTGCCAAGGAATAATATAAGCATCCCTTACTAAATTGTCATACGAGCCTCTATCAACCATGGAATGCGCAGCATGAGCTAATTCATGGATGGTTGTTCCATATATGCGATCGGACGATCTAGTCCAAGCCTTAATATGTATTTGAGCCGCAATTCCAAGAGAAAGATCGTTTTTAATATGCGAATAAGAGGACCCTGTGCTACCTCCATCAATTTCACGAGCAGCGATCTTAATCTGTCTTCCTGTAAAAAAATTTGTAGGAGGCGAGGTAAGTCCAAATCGATTACCATAATAATAATCATGGGCAGCTAAATGGATCATTCCATGATATTCGTCATCCCCTCCATTAATATCATGGTCCCAGCGGCTGTGTTTCTTTGGACCCCTAGTTTCAGCTTGGAATAATGATCCGTTTCTAATACTATATTCATAACGTTCCCATTGGATAATATAGCGTTTTTCACCTCTCTTATGATCGAAACGAAAGTAGCCATTACTATCTGTAATTTCATTACCTATGGTATATGTATCCCTTAACAATACCTGCGCACCCTTCAATGGCACATAGCTACCGGACTCATCTTTAGGTTCATATCGATAAATAGCCCTGCGGCATTGTTGTATAGGTGCCATTATATTGGGACTAACTATATTCGTTTCAGGCGTAGAAGATATATTGGAATTCAAATCACAATCATAATATTCATACCGCACAAAAATCTTTCGGTATGTTCTGGTAGAACCTATATTCTCATCCCAGATACGCAGAGTACCTTCTGGCAGCCATTTTTCACCAATCTCAATGCCTAATAGCTTGTTTTGAGATTTTCCTTCCTTTTCTCCTTTAAGGATTCCGAGACCGTCCATCCCCTCGTTATTTGTTTGTTTAAAAGCCTGGTTCAACAGGATATCCACAAAGTCCCCAACTCCATTCTTAGAAGTACGGTAAAGATTCAAGCGGGATTTTTCTAAATCTCCATCTTCTTGTGGTACATACATCTCCGCCAATATTTTATGCGAGACATTAGGTAATTTCCGATCTACAGAAACGGTTGTATAATAAGCAGGAATTTCATCCTTTTCTAACTTTGGTCTACTTTTAAACCATGCTTCCTCATATTCGTAACCCAATGGGTAATCAATCAGTGCCAAAGTACTGTCTCTCTTAAGTAGTCCCTCCTCCTCCCAGGTTTTCGGAGTAAATTGGACATATAACATATTGGAGGTTATTTTTTCCTTTTTTGGGATGGAAATTTTTTCTCCTGAAGCGCTTTTCAATTTTCCGGTTTCCATTCGATCAATAATACTATCCAAGGCCATTTGCATGTTAGATATTGTATAAGGATTTTCTACTTTACGCCGAAAATTATTTGAAATATCATTTCTATTATCTTCCTGAGTCACTGATTCATTCAAATCCAGCTCATCTTTCTCGCAAGAGAATAATGAAATTATCATAGCTAATGACAGAAGCCTCGAAAAAATTGATAAACCGTAATTTTGCTTCATATTTTAAAATAAGTTAGGTTAATATATTTAGATTGGAATTTTCTAAGGATACAATATCCTCTATGGCTAACATACATCAACAAACACTATTATAGGTAAGGAAAACCTTACTTATAGTATGGTTTTGAATTTCAGATAAGATTAATAAGAATTTTTATTTCTGGTGGAGTATTACATGTAGCCCTTAAAAAAGCACATACTTAATTGATATTCCTTCCACTAAAAAATTAATCCACCCCGTCTTCCCGTTCCATCTTTAATTGGAACTTTATCCCAAGCTCATCAAGATACTTCGTCTTACTTCCCTTCCGGGCCTTGATTTCCATATAGGTTTTGGAAGTATTCTTAAGACGGATATTGAAAAAATCTTCAAAGGACTGGGTGATGGTTTTCAGATCCACGCTCCCATGGTTTAGTGCCTCGTCGCAATAAAGGGCATAGATCAGTTCCACCAGAGCGGTTTTAGAAGCCGTCCATACCAGTACACGATGCCTTTTCTCTGTTGGCCAGGCGAAAGACTCCGGCCTAATCTTTTGCATTGCCTCCCTTATGTAATGCAGGAAGCGATACATGGCTTTGATCTTTGACCAAAGCATATCATGCGAAGTAGAAAATTCCGGGTACTGGTAATAGTTGATCGTGGGAGTAAAAGGAAAATTTTTATTGTAGTTCCGGGTAAAAATCTGGTGGTCCAGGTAAGCATATCCTTGTTCCATATAATGGGCAAAATCTACATTCCGGTAAAAGAACTTATTGATTTTACGAATTTCCTTTTCAAAAAACCTGGCCTGGTATGCCGCACCGGCTTTTGGTTTACGCATTTCACAGGACCTGACTTCGCTAAAGTAAATAAGATAGCTCATAGGCACCGGTTTAATTTCTTTAAAGAAACTGATTTCGGCCGGCACGTTTTCAAAATCTTCCCGGTCTGTTATTTCCTTCAGTGCAAAAAGCGTTTTGTTGCAAAGCTCTATTCCCAGGTTGGCTTTAGTCAGGTAGCTTTGATCTTTTTCCCTCATGATCTTTTCCACTTCAGCCCTGAAGTTTTCAATGATACTTTCAAACATGACACTACAATTAAAATTTGACATAAATTCCATCAAACACGTAGGGTCTTAAATGTATTCCGGGAACAGGGAAAATGCAGGCAGCAACTATTTTTTAATGCCGGCTTCCATGATTCCCAACAACTCTAGTTTGAAGTTGTCCCTGGCTTGTACATAGGAAACTTTAGGCTGAACGATAGCGCCTAATTTCCGTTTTTCAAAAGAAGCCGTAATTCCAAAATCTATTTTTTCAAAATGGAGATAGCGGGCCCGTTTAATGGTCTGGAAGAGTAGTTGCCGGTAGACCTGGAATTCCCGGGAATACTTATAATCCATTCCCACCAGGCTCGGCACGTAAGTCCCGGAACTATTTTTATAACAAAACATTACCCCTACCGCCTTTGGCTCATCTCTGTTTTCGTATTCAGGCTTCAGGTATAGTACGATAAACTCCCAACCCGGATCCTTAGACATTTCGGCAAAAAGTTTGAAAGGATAAGCGAAAGTATTCAATCCGAAGTTATTGTTTCTTACATTTTGGTATAGCTGGTAAAAATGGCTGACTTCATCCGGTGGCACCTGTTCCATGTAACAGATATCGAACTTCTTTTCAAACGGCTCGACCTCCTTGGTAAAATGGCGCCGGGAACGAGAGGAAAGTGAAGCCTTGTATTCTTCAATAGTATCCCAGGAAAGATTATCCATAACACAGGACTCCGGCATTTTCACCTTCATAAATCCCTGCTCATGGAATAAAGAATTCAGATTCGTTTGTTCTTCAAAATCCCGCAGGACCACCATAGAGGGTTTAAGCTCCTGCTCCAGTTCTTCTATCTTTTGCAAAAGAAGCAGCAGCGCCTCCTTCCAGCGATGATTTGTTTTATTAATATAAAGATGCTCCCCTTCCGTAAATAATGATCCCATGCTAAGCACCATAGAAGTCATGTGATAGGGCTCCCGCTTTCTTTGCTCCTCCAGTTTTTCAGAGACTGAAACCGGGGAGAGCATATCATCCTTCCAAAGGCTGTAACTCAAAAAAGTGGCCAGCACCGGGACACCGGAGTTTTTATCCTTGATAAGAATATAATAAAAGAACCAGTTATTCTCCGGAATATCATTGGCAGTAAGTGTTTTTTCTAAAAACAGCTGCCCGTTCCATTCAAAACAATTCTTTCCCATCAGGCTATCCCATTCCTCTTTAGGAATTGCACTTATTTTAGTTTCGCATTGAATTTCAAAAATTTCCGCAGAAGACTGCACTTTCTCTTCCCGGGATACCGGCATTCTAAAAGCCCTGCGCACTCTTTCAGGGCTGCTATCGGTTTCTTCAAGCGCCCGGGGATAATGGTAAACCATAGCTTCCACAAGTTTTTCAATCTCTTCCTTTTGATTGTGCCTGCAGATGGTAATGCGCACCCCTGTATTTTTAATGGGTACCGCAGGGAACAATCCCAGGTTCACAAAAAAACCTTCTTTCATCATGCGCTTTACAAAATTGTACCCGGTAACCGGGGTACCTGTTCCTATATAAAATACGGGTGAGGGATTTTCGGCAACCAAGGGAAGATCAGTATTGGAGAGTAGCCGGTTAAAATAATCTATCCTCTCGGAAAGCTCGTTTTGGAGCATATAGATTTCCTGGGACAGGTGAATATCTGCCGAAGCACAGGCCGCGGCAACAGAGGCCGGTTCCAATTGTGCCGAAAATGTAAGCGGGCCGCCATACGTTTTGATTTTACGTTGAAGCTCGGCATTAGAACAGGCCAATACCGCCCCACTGGCACCGAAAGTTTTACTTAATGTTCCGAATAACAATACATTCTCAGGCAAATTCCCTCCCATAGCTTCGAGGACATATCCCGTACCGTTTTTCCCTTTCCAGCTCATGCCGTGAACATCATCAAAATAGAAATGCAACTGCGGATATTTGTCACTTAGGTCCATAAGTTCCCGAACCGGAGCAAAATCTCCATACATGGAATATACCCCGTCTGCCATATACCATATCCTGGAGACTTTTCCCTGAAGTTCCTTTATTTTATCCTCCAGCATGTCTAGGTTATTGTGACGGATCATTTCCACGGGTATGCCCCTCAACTTAAGCGGTTGCACGGCATTCTGAACACTCCAGTGTACCTGGTGGTCAAGGATTACCGCATCTTCATCCCGCACCGCCGTAGGAATAACGGCTATATGCCCTAAAGTACTGTTCTTGGTGATAACAACGGGATTTGCGTACATGGTGCGCAGCTTTTCCTCAAGCTCCTGGTAAAGCGGATGGGAAATATAAGTTTTGGATAAGGGAAACTGTGTTCCATAGCTGTCAACAGCTTCCATTGCAGCTTTCTTAAGTCGCTCATCCTGCTCCAGCCCCAGGTACCCGGTGGTACCAAAGTGATACATTTTATTACCGTCTACTTTAATGGTATTGCCGGTAAATTTCGTGTCCTGCGAATTAAGATGCAATATACCTTTGCGGGTAGCATCGGAGAATACTTCATCTACAGTGTCTAAAAAATTGTTGTGCTTGATTTTTGCCATAAGAATAAATTTTTGAGATTTTTGGCCTGTAGGGTAAGGGTAATTCAAACTACGAAATAATTTAATCTTCCTGTTACAATCTCCACCGGCTAACTTTACTAAATCCCTTATCACCAAATATTAATCCCTTAAATGCAACTTTCTAACTAAAAATGTCATTAAATTGATTCAAATTTATTGCCCCTACACAGATCAAAATTACCAGTACCATGAATTATATAAGGAATGAATACGCCGAACTTTATATTGAGGAAGGGATTCTCTATTTCACCTACTTACCCTTTGAAAAATTCGATATAGATGTAGCCGAAAAAATAGTCTCTGACCGGCTGCTATTGCAGAAAGAAGTATCTTTTCCCATACTTTGTGATATCAGGCAACTAACACTTCCAACGTTAAGAGCCAGACGCTTTCTTGCACTAAAAGGATCAGTTTTAGCCAAGGCCGTTGCTTACTGGACAGATTCTATGAATAAGGAATATATGACCCAGTTCTTTATTGCCGTGGATCGACCATTGATACCCACAGCGATTTTTGTTTCAAGGGCAGATGCTCTTAAATATCTTAAAGCTTTTGTAGAATGAATGATGACGATCATAGAAAATTAGGCAAACTTCGGGAAATCATTTTCCAACTGGCCCTCGGCAATTTTGCTTACCGGTTTAAAGTTGAAGACCAAATGCATGAAATTGAAAACGTGGGATTATTAATGAACTTATTAGCAGAGGAACTAAGCGAGTTTTTTGTCCATCCCGGAGCCTTTGGTGAAAAGAACCTTGCAGATCCTTATGTATTCGTAGTAGATTCCAGCTTCATAATCACCGGGATCAACTGTCGTTTTTCCGATCTTATACAAATTGGGGAGTCAGAGCTAATAGGAAAACCTTTATCTGAAGTTGTTACCAAAGAGTCGAGGATTTATGTAGAACAACGGCTAAAAATCCATTTTCAAGACGAACACACCTTTTCTCCCGTCAGGCTTATAATTTCCTTTGTTCCTAAAACAGGAAATATTATGGAATGCTGGGGATACTGTCATTTCTTAAAAGGCCCCAAGGGAGTGTACTTCTTTTTCAGGGGATTACCAATTGCTGAAAGGAAAGAAGAAATTTCTACTACCCGAAAAGATCAAAAAAGAATTCCTTTTAACCCGGGATTACAGTACCAGGCGGACATCTTAAACATTAGAAAAGTGCATCAATACATTTTGGATAACCTTCACCAGACTCTACCTCCCTTGACATTAATAGCCCGAAAGTTCAGCTTAAATACCTTTAAACTCAAAAAGGGATTCAAGGAACTTTATCAAACCACGATTTTTAAGTTTCATCTTAACCAGAGACTTGAAATGAGTTTGCATATGATTCGTGAGACCCCGATGCCATTAAAGATAGTGGCGAAAAATTACGGCTTTAAGGATTATACACACTTCTCAAAAGCATTTAAGGATAGGTATGGAAAAGCACCTTCCTACTACAAAAAACAGAGAAGATTGGATTGAGCCAAAAATTATAGCTCTTAATAAATACCTTACAACCAAACCTTTATCCTTTAAAACCAGATAAGTTTTTCCAACTTTACCCCATTAAAGGATAACAGATGAAACCTAAAATCTACATAAGAGAGTTTATCAGGTATGCATTTATCGTCTTATTTTTTTATGCAGCGGTAACCAAACTATTAGAGCACCCAAAATTTTACAACGATCTACTGAACAGCCCTGTGTTTGGAAACAAAAGAATAGCAGGATTTATGTCATGGTTTATCCCTATACTTGAATTATCGATAGCCGGATTTCTAATTAGTATGGCTTACCGGTGGCTGGGAATGTATATGGCATTTGGTTCCATATTATTGTTTACAGTTTACATATCTGGAATATTATTATTTAGTGAAAATATTCCCTGTTCCTGTGGCGGGATCATCAGCAATTTCACCTGGCAGGAACATCTCATCTTTAACATATGTTTTCTCCTATTAGGATTATTGGGAATATTTCTCCAGCAAAAAAGAGATACATCAAAATATACATGAAATAGTATTGCGCAATACTACAGAAGGACGCCTGAACCTAAACCGGGAACAGGCATATTGTTTAATTTTAAATATTTTAATTATGAAAAAATCTAAAATTTTAATGCCCGTGATGGCATTCGTAATGGCAATCGGATTGGCATTTGCCAATAAAGCAAATGTGGAGTCTGGCGAATGGGTAGAAAGGAATGGCATGCCTTATCAGTTACAGAATGAAACCTGTACTGCACCCACCACTCAGAATTGTCAGGTAATTTTTACCGATGACCCCAATACTGTTCACCAAGTATTTGTCGATTCTGATTTAAAGGAACCAAAATCTGGAGGTTCCAACACGCCATATATACTTAATGAATAATATGAGTGCTATTATGAGCCCCGGAGGCTAACGAGTCCGGGGCTTTTATTACATTTTATTTCATGATCTTTTTTTCTTGCGAAGGACTTCCCAAAAATATCATTTTATAATTATTATTGAGGTATTCTATGGCTGTGTTTACCAAATCTTTGTCATTAAAATCCTGGATAAATTGTCTTGCGTGATCCTCCTCTATTACAGGAACATCAAAACGATAGTAACCATATAGGCGTTGCATCACAGATTTATTGCTATTGCTAAATTCCTCCTGCCATTTTGGAAGGTAAGCGGATTCTTTAAGTGTTTTAAAAAACTCAGCTGAAAAACGATTTTCTTTTAAATCTTCAAAAAAAGTATTACAGGCATCAAAAACTTTATCAAAGTCCTGCCTGTTACTCTGAAGGTAAATCTGGATTGTTTTATTTTTAGTATCATAATTGAGACTTCCCGATGCAACAGAAAAATAAACTCCCAAATTTTGTTTATAACGTAAATCCCTTAATTTTAAATTTAAAGCCTGTTTAAGAAATTCCATTTTTATTTCCTTTTTAAAAACAGGATCATTATTAAAGGGAGTAGTAAACCTGATCTCCATAAAATCATTGTCTACATTCTCCGGAAGTTGAAACCTTAAAACCGTCTCTTCCGTTTTCAAACCTGAAGTATCTATTCCTTTTATTTTATCACAAAAATAAGTTTCTTTTGAATTTGGGAGATTCCCTAAATATTTCTGAAGTAATGGCAGCACTTTATTCTTTTTGAAGTTTCCCGTTATTATAAAAGTAAAATCTTCAGCGTTAGAATGTAAGCGCTTATACTCCTTAAAAGCTTCTTCATAATCTACTTTTAAACTTTGCCGGTATCTTTCCTCTCCCTTTGGAATCTCTACAAGACCTACTTTGTGATTGATAAAATCCAAAAAATTATTATTAGCACTGCTATTGCGTATTGATTTTTTTAGCTCCTGTATTTTCCAATCCTCAAATGCATCTATATCATAACGAGGTTGTGTAAAAGACAGATAGATAAGCTGCAGGAGTATTTCTATATCTTCAGGAGAAACCTCAGCTTTTAGTCCGGTTTCCGACTGCCTGATGTAATCAAAAACTCCAAAAGGTATACTTGTTTCTTCCAGCAGCTTATTGATAACAAATTTATCATATCCTCCTACTCCTGAATTTTTTATAATGTAAGGCGCTAATAATGCCTGATAGTCCGGCGATTCCAAACACTCCGCTCCCTTTGGACTAAACCCATGCACCATTATTTTCTCTTTATACCTGCCGCTCATGGGCTCAAAAGCTTTTAGAATAACTTTTAATCCATTTTCGAATACAATAACATCTTCATTAAAATCCCCAAAACTCCTCTCAGTGACTTCAGCTTCAGAAAGTTCATCTTTTTCCTTAATTGTGAGCAATTGTTTCGGAACCTTTATAGGCTGATATTCCAGGGGATGGCCGACGCCATCATTTATCCATCCCCTAATATTTTTTTGGGTAAATTGACTTTGATCTTTATGCTCGGGAATCACTATGGCAATATCATCCGTTTGCCAGTCTATCTTCTTTAAAAGTTTATTAAGTTGCGCTACATCGAGATTCTTAATAAATTCCAGGTTATGATTACTTTTAAAATTGGATAAGGGCTTTTCAGATATTATGGCCTTAAATAGTAAATCCGACCATAAATTGGCAGATAAATAATCCCGGCTCCGCATATCTGCTACTCTTTTATCAACTACAAGATTCCACTCTTCTTTTGAAAAACCGTATGTTGAAATTCCTTCAAGTTGGCTAAAAATTTTTTCAATAACTTTCTCTTCATTTCGGGGAGCAGATAGCGTTAATTTAACGGCTGGTAATTCATAGTTCCCGTTGAAACGGGTTATATAATCTATATTATATTCTTGTTGCTGATGTTTCAGTCTATTACTGATCATATCAGGAATAAGGTCCCATAGCACCTCATTTTGTTGCGCAGAGAACTCTTCAAAGTAAATACTGTTATTTCGGAAGTAAAAATTAAATTCGGTTTGCGGTAGCAAGTCTTTTCCTGAAACTTCCGTTTCTTGAGTAACAAAATGTTTTGGGCTGTTGAGATAGTTCTGCCAACAATCCTCTTTATGCCGGAGCCGGTCCGGCATTTTGATATCTTTAAACTTTGCTTTGATCTTATTTTCGATGAGATCTGCATCCTCTAAATTCCCTACTACCATAATAGTCATAAAATCCGGCCGATACCAATCCCTATAGAAACTTTTTAATGATTCCTCACTGGAATTCATTACTGTTTCCCGCAATTCGCCAGCTAATGGAACCTCCCCCCCACAATCGGTTAGTGCCTGCCAGTTTCTAAAAGTTGGCAGGGATTTTTCAGAATTTGAAAAAAGATATTCCTGGTAAAGAGCCTTACGTTCAGTTTGAACGTCTTCCGGATCAAATAGCACGTTTCCGGCAGCAATATCGTGGTATAGGGATAAAGCGGTATCTAAAGCCCGGGGGACATCCCGGGGATAGTTGAACTGATACTGGGTACTATTATCTCCAACAAAAGCCGGAATATCCCGGGGCTCCATATCCAATTGGGAAAAAAAACCGGGATTACTCCTGAAGGACGGGAATTTTTTTGTGGAATTATATACCATATGCTCCAACAGGTGAGCTATTTGATACTGATCTTTATCTTCCTGATTGCTTCCTGCCATTACAATGAGTCTCATTAGAACTTTTCTCTGGTCTCCTTGTACCGGTTTTATTACATATCGTAAGCCGTTCTCCAGTTGTCCTACTTTCATTGTAAATATGGAATCTTCCCTACTTCGTGATGAAATAACGTCTTGTCCTGATACAACAGATGATATCAAAAGAAGTCCTAATAGGTAAATAAACTTATTCATTATATATTATTTAATATCCCTGGTTTTGGGTTAGGTTGGGATCTTTCATACGCTCAGTTGATGGAATAGGAAATAAGCCGGAGGTCTGGGCCCAGTTTGAATTATCCTTATTAGCTAAAATTTCCGATTTATCGAAGCGTTGTAAATCAAACCACCGGTGTCCCCACTCTGCAAATAATTCCCTTCGCCGTTCCTGTAGTAAAATTTCTAGCAACTCACTTTCTTCAGTTGATTGCGATCCCTCTATAAGAGGTATTCCCGCCCTGGACCTGATAACATTAATATCTTCTACCGCTTCCGCGAATTTTCCTAACCTGGTTCTTGCTTCTGCCCTTATCAGGTATTGTTCCGCAAGACGTAGTACCATGGAATACTCGCTGATTAGTCCTCCCGAAGCATCATATTGTATTTTGTATTTATAGGGATAATAGAGGGTATCCTCTTCGTCGACAAAGTTATTCACCCAGTTCAGTCTCCGTTTGTCCTCGGCATTATCAAATGAATTCAAAAAGCCTGAAGATAAGACTACCGGGGTGTTAGAAGTTGGGTTTTTGATAAACAAATTTCCTTCCCTGGTATGGGTGAAACTATTTCCCCATCCTACAGGTGAAATTTGCCAGATAGCCTCACCACTATTTGCCAGAAACACCTCATCCGGATTTAAGAGCGCGTAATATTCTGTTGCCGCGATAACCTGTGAACTATAGAACGCTGCTTCTTCCCAATTACCAAGAAAAAGGTGGACCCTGGCCAGAAGGGATAAAACAGCAAATTTGTTAGGTCGTGTACGGTCATTATCGGGATAATCTTCTTCCAATAGGGTCTCCGCATCTTCTAAATCCTCTAGAATTTGATTATATACAATTTCTGCAGAAGTTCTGGATGCCGCAGCATTATTTTGATAATTGGTACCTAAAAGTAACGGTACATCACCGTATAAATTAACCAGGTAGAAATAGGTGAACGCCCTGATAAATTTTCCGTTTCCCTCCATCCTGTTTATCAGATCCCGGGAGAGCAAACTATTATTCGCTATACCTTCCAACATTGCATTGACCATATAAATGGTATTGTAGGCTCCGGCCCACAGGGTAAGGTTATAGCTATTTGTAGGTGTAATTTGATTTTGGTAGTACTCCACAATTTGCTGAGTGGTGGTTGTGACCTTAAAATTATCAGCAGAAAGCCCACCTAAAAAGGTTACGGACTGGCTCCCTCCATTGGCAAAACTGGTATTGAACAACTGGTTATATATACCATTAAGCACGCTTTGTGCAGTTTGATCATTAGCGTAAACCGCCTCCTTTGTGAGTTTATAGTCCGGCACCTCTACCTCTACAAAATCTTCGCAGGAAAGCATAAGCACACAAACAGCAAGTATAGAAATACCCGAAATTATAGAATGTTTCTTCATGATTAGTTTTATTTAAAAATTGACTTGTATACCGCCCGTAATGGTCTGCAGGGATGGCAGACTGATTACCCCCGGGTTCTGGGGATCCAGACCCTGATAATTCGTGACGGTGAAGAGGTTTTGGGCATGCATAAACAACTGGGCACCCGCCAGGTTCACTTTTTCAAGTAGTTTCCCGGGAAAATTATAACTCAAGGAGAGTGTTTTCAACCTTACATAGGAAGCATCTGTTAACCCGTAGTTGCTGGAATAAGCATTGATGTAGGAAATCAAAGCACTTATCGATTGGGAAGCTCTTTGCATATTTGCCCCTGGATTTTCCTGGGTCCAGCCATTTTTTTCCTGTTCGAAAACATTTCCCATAAAGCCGGGAACGCTATTATATATCTTATTCCCCTGCTGCTTTACAAATTCAAAAAGGAAACCCAGTGAAAAATTTTGATAATTAAACTGGTTATTAAATCCTCCGTAAAACTTTCTTCCCAGGTTACTTGAAATTACGCGGTCACTGTAATCATAAATGCCATCCTGATTCACATCTACAACCTGGAACAGTCCGGTTTCAGGATTTACCCCATCAAACTGATATAAAATCGCAAGGTCAAGAGGCTTTCCTACCTGGTAGGTGTTGGCGTAAGGACTTTGCTCAATTCCTTCAAACCTGATCAATTTATTAGAAGGCACTGTTAGATTTAGCGAACTCCTCCATTGAAATCTTTGATTTTTAACATTAAGTGCAGAAACTTCTATTTCCAGACCTGAATTTTGAACGGTAGCCGGAAGATTGGCTTCAACCGTATTGAAACCGGTAATTGCCGGTAAGTTATACCCTACCAATTGGTTGGAAGAACGGTTTTTATACCAGCTAACATTCAAATTTATACGATCCTGAAAAAAGCCCAGTTCTAAGGCAGCTTCAACCTTTTTGTTGGTTTCCCAGGAAAAGGAAGGATTAGTGAGTTGTGTAGGATACAGCCCGCCCGGACCTGGTGTAGATTCGTAAGCATCCAGGTAACGATAATCGCCTATTTGATCATTGCCTGTTATCCCGTAACTTCCGCGGATTTTTCCAAAACTCATAAATGGAAAATTATTATTTGTGAATTGATAATTTGAAAAGATCCAGGCGGCACCTACCGCACCAAAATTGGCAAATCTGTTATCTGGGCCAAAGCGGGAAGAGCCATCCCTTCTTCCTGTCAAATTCAGGAAATAAGTCTGGTTCCAGTTGTATCCTATTCTTGCAAATATGGCACTATACTTATACATCAGGTCCCGATCCTGAGTTGTGGCTACGGCATCTGCGGCTTCAAGATTACCAATAAGATGCCTGTTTGTATAACCAGTACCATTAATACTAAGGCTGGAATTATCACTTTGCTGAAAAGTTGCTCCTACTAAAGCATCAATATGATGTTCTTTTATAGAAGTATTATAAACCAATTGGGGCTCTGCTATCCAGGATTTTCGCGAGATAAAGGAATGCTGAGACCGATTGGATACCCTCTCCCATAAGGCAGGGTCGTAAATTTCTTTTGGCAATAAGATGTTCTCCTCACTATCCAGGTAAGTATAACCGAGATTTGTTTTAAGTGTAAAATTTTTCAATACCTGGTACTCCAGGCCTATATTGGCAACAATATTATCAGCCCTGGAATTACCTTCACTTTGCAATGATGCCAAAGGATTACTCCAGGTAGAATTCTCCCAGTTTAAACTGCCGTCCTCCCGGTAAATTTCAGGCGCATTGGGTGGCAGGTTTAAAGCAGTACTAACGAAATTAGTACTGCTAAAAAGATTATTATCATTAACCCCATAATTTAAGGAAAGATTTGTGCGAAATTTTTGATTGTTGGACTGATGGTTCAAACTTAAGTGAAGCGTCTTTTTTTCAAACGAATAGTCGCCGGGAAATACACTTCCCTGTTTGAAGTAAGATGCGCCTATGTTGAAAGAGGTATTTTCTCCACCCCCGGAGTAATTTAAACCAGCATTAAGAGTAGGTGCCGAATTGCCGAAAAGGATCTCCTGCCAGTTGGTATAACGATCCTGGTCCCACAGGAGTAAATCTTTGGCGTTTGCGTTAGTAGGTTCCACCCCATCGTTCTCGAAAGCCTGTCTCCTGAGAGTAAGGTATTCCCGGGTATCAAGGAGGTCTATAAAATGAGAAACCCTGCTAATGCCGCTGTAAAAGTTAAACTGTATATGGTCTTTACCTCCATAGAAACCTCCATTTTTTGTAGTTATCAATACCACCCCGTTAGCTCCCCTGGAACCGTATATGGCCGTGGCATCGGCATCTTTAAGGATTTCGATTGTTTTAATATTCGATAGGTCAAGCCCGTTTAAAGGATCTGTTCCTGTTAGGGCTATAGATTGATTTATGGAACTTACGGCCGCAGAGTTTACCGGCACTCCATCTATAATATATAAAGGCAGGTTTCCATTATCATTACGTGTACTTCGTAAACTGTTTTGCCCCCTGATGCGAATAGTAGGGGCTGCTCCCGGCACTCCGTTCTGTTCTGTTACCTCAACCCCTGCCATTCTCCCCTGCAGGGCCTGGATGGGGCTTATCACCGGCTGGTTTTCTATTTCCTCTGCGGTTACGCGGGAGATATTTCCCGTGCTTTCCCTTCTGGTAGTGTTGTAGTAGCCGGCATTTATTTTTACCGCGTCCAGGGCATCTACATCTTCCTCCAGTTGTACATTGATCCTGGTTTGGTTCCCTACCGGGATCTCCTGCTTTTTATATCCTAAGAAGGAAAAAACCAGGGTCTCCCCCTGCCCCGCGGTAATCGAATATTCTCCTTCAAAACTGGTCACCGTACCGCGGGCTTCTCCTTTTACAGATACGGTTACCCCGGGCAGCGGCAGGTTGTCTTCTCCCGTTACCGTACCGGTAATTTGCTGTTGTTGTGGTGTGTGGTTTGTGATTATAGTTGCCGCATGTGCCGGCACTGCCAGTATGTAGATAATAATGGCAACAATTATCCACGCCAGGAACTTCCAGCGCTTGTAATTATTTTTCATAATTTTGCTGTGCTTTAAAGTGAAACGATCTTTTACTTAAGCTTAGGCCTTCCCTACTCAGACGCCAATCTTGAGGGAAGGCTTTTTAGCTTAACACCTATCTAAAGGCCAATTCAAACTTTCTTCTCATAAACAATCTTTTTGTGTTAACACCTACGGCCCCTAAAGCCATAGTCTTTTAATTTAATTAGCCCACCCGCCTTACCCCCTATTGGGGGCAGGGGGCTTCCCACCCAACTACTGCCGCCATTATAGGGATAGCCGCAATAACCCACGGGATTGTTGATTTGGGTTGCCCTGTTCCCGCAAACAGGATTAATGAAACCATTAATAGCTACCGCCGGCCGCTTTGGCCATTTAAATGTGTTGCTGTGGTTTGTTTAAGTGCGAAACTTTATGTGAAGAAACAAAGCTTTAAGCAGTTAAGCAGGAAGCGCCTAAATACAAAATGGGCGTGAAAGCTCAACTTATCGATTCGAGGTACTGGTATACCCTGCAACAACAAGCAAACTCACGCCCGGGTCGTGAGCATTTTGCTTATCATCTCGTTGCATAAAATTACCAGTTTTCGAATCGAGACTCAAAGCGAATGCTTCTAATATTTTACTTTAAGAAGTTTCGCAAATATATTATTATCAGTCAAATATAATAAAAATATTTTCATGGTGATATATTACCATGAAAAGTTTTATAAAAAAAATCACCTTGAGTTCATAATGTAAATATAGTATGGACAGCAAAGAGGTTTTACGCATCTACATGAAAGAGTTTTCTGCAAATTTAAATAGGATCAGAGAGGAGAAATTTGAGACAATGGACAACGTGGCAACACATTCTTCATTCGATGCTAGTAATTATAATAAATTAGAAAAAGCAAAAGGAAACCCAACCATAGAAACAATATTGAAAATTTCTAGCATGTTAGAAGTTGAACCTAAGGAATTATTTAATTTTGATTTTGATATCAAGAAGTTCAAAATTGATATGTAAATGAAGACGTAAAATAAGAACAAATAACTTTATCCATGTAATTCTCCCTATTACTTTAGATGCTAGTTCGTCCTGAATTAAAACTTACTTTTCCCACCGTATTTTGCGTGCCACTTTATACCCTATTTCTACAAAAAAATTTTAGAGCTCGTAAACCGTTTACCTCCTTCCATATGGTTGGATCTAAATTTTCCTTTTGCAAATACCAAGTCGTATTGTTCGTGGCCTTGGAGGAGTTGAATCATAAAGACATAAGGTTTTCATTTTGGAATGAAGTATGGTAAAACCTTACTTTTTGTACAGGAAAGCCGTTAAAGATTTTAAGAGATAATCTCTAAATTGCTGGGATATTTAAAAACTGAAATATGAAATTGCATTTTTATTCTCCTGATCCAAACATCTTAAAGGACGAAATAATTGAAAGTATTGAAGAAAAAACTTTAAAAACCTGGTCTCTTCTTCCTGATGAAGATACCACATATTTAAAGCACACCAAGCAATGAGGAGAAAAAGGAGTAATTCAATTAACAGTTGATGATGATAACAAGTATTTAATTGTACAAGTTCTTAAGTTCAAAAGAGTTTCCGAGGATGTAAAAGATTTTGAAGGTTATTATTTAGGGCGGTTTTGTGAGTTAGTGTTCGTTAACTTCTCAAATCAATTTTCAAGAATAATTAAAAAATAGTTTATTAAAAACATAGGATAATTTCGATTTACCGGCTTTTCTAAAAAAGTGGAAATCTAGAAACAAGGAAAGATGGGTAATTCTAAATTAGAAATACTTTAATGACTTACAAAACCTTATATTCATATAATTTAAACCTCTTACTGCTTCCTTTAATATATACTATATCACGATATATTTTGGAATATCTCCCTGGTTTAGGACCATTGGAAGCTTAAATGTTTTCTAGAAAAGAATTTAATTACATCCGATATAAATTTTTTAAATTCACCGAACTTCCCTACAAGATTTTTTTATAGCAAAAACCAAAAAAATCATATATGGCCAATCTTTTTGGAGATTCTGCAGAATCTTTTTCTTATAGAGATTTATTTTTTAAAATTTATCATGCTAAAGATGAGGAAGACCTCAACGAAGTAATCAAAGAATTTATAGCAATTTTCAATGATAAAAACTGGAAACCGCTAGGTAGTAATATGAGCAATTATGGTATTGTTAAAAATCAACAATCTAACCCAATTGCCGCTTTAATCGAAAAAGTGACAAACTCCATTGATGCTCTACTTACCAAAAAGTGCTACGAATCAGGTTGTAATCCGAAAGATAAAAGTGCCCCACAATCTATGACTGAAGCACTTGAAAGATTTTATCCCGATAACAATTGGGATTTAAATTCTCAAAGACGTGCTCAAGCGCAGGAAATCCAAATTATTGCAGACGGTAAAGGTCCGCGAAAAAATAAAGGTTATGACACTTCTGTTATAGTTTATGATAACGGAGAAGGCCAGCATCCGGAAGATTTTGAAAATACATTTTTATCTCTTGTAAGAGGAAACAAAAATGATGTTCACTTTGTTCAAGGTAAATATAATATGGGCGGAAGCGGATCTATTGTTTTCTGCGGAAAAAACAGATATCAACTAATCGCTTCAAAAAAATATAACAGCACTGGTGATTTTGGATTTACATTAATAAGGGAACATCCCAAACGAGAAAGCGATCACACAAAGGAAACATGGTATGAATATCTTATGGTTGATGGTAAAATTCCATCGTTCCCTATAGACCAATTAGATCTTGGTCTTGACGAGAGGAAATTCAAAACCGGATCTATTATTAAAATGTTCTCATATCAATTTCCTAAAGGCTACTCAGGGTTTGCTCAGGATCTAAACCAAAGTGTGAATGAGTATTTATTCAATCCTGCATTACCAATTTTAACAAAGGATACTGCTGAAAGATATCCAAATAACAATGTTCTGGTTAATGACCTATTTGGTCTAAAGAGAAGACTCCAAAATGAGGAAGGGGAGTATTTAGAAGATAAATTTTCCGAGGTTTTTGAAGATGAAAAATTCGGAAGAATGAAAGTTTCCTGTTTTGTTTTCAAAACTAAGGTCAAGGATTATGACCTTAAAAAAACTAAGGAGGTAATTCAGAAAAGATACTTCAAAAACTCTATGGCAGTCCTGTTTTCCTTGAATGGACAGGTCCATGGCCATTATACCTCTGAATTTATTACTAGATCCCTGAAGTTAAATCTTCTAAAAAGCCACTTACTTATACACGTTGACTGTACTGAATTTGATTATAACTTCCAGAAAGAGCTGTTTATGGCTTCTAGAGACAGGCTCAAAGATGGAGATGAAACTCAATTCCTTAGACATTATTTAGCGAAGCAGCTTAGTAAAAAGGATGGTCGATTAGCAGAAATTGAGAAAAGAAGGAAGCAAGCAGTTGATATTGATACATCGTCAAATACGAGTGATCTTCTTAAGAATTTTACCAAGAACATGCCATTAGATTCTGATCTAATGAAACTGCTAGGTAAAACCTTTAAATTAGACTTGAAGGATCAAAAAAATAAACCGAAAGGTGGTAAAAAACCTAAAAAATCTGAAACTCAGGAAGCTCCCTTTAAACCTGAAAGGTTCCCATCCTTGTTTAAAGTAAGTGGAAAAAATGGTTCCGATGTAGTGGCTAAAATCCCTTTGAATGGAGAAAAATCAATCAAATTTTCTACCGATGTGGAGAATGAATATTTTGATAGAACTGATGAACCAGGGGAATTAAAAATTTCTGTATTAGATATTAAAAGTAATGATTCTGAAGGTGGCAATAAACCTGGAAAACCAAAGGATCCGACTGAGATATTTAACATAGTAAAAAGCAGCCCGAATAAAGGAACTATAAAAATTGCTCTTAACCCTAAGGAAAATCTAAAAGTAGGAGATGCAGTTCAAATGAAAGTGGATCTTACTGCGCCTGGCAAGGAGTTCAACGAAATGTTTTGGGTGATAATAGCAGATAAAGAAGCTCCTAAAGCTAAGGTTCCTAAAGAGGGCGATGATACTGAAAACCTTGGACTTCCTCAATTATTATTTGCTTATGAAAAAAAATCTGATGAGCAAAAAGATGCCGTCTCTTGGGAGGATGTAGAAACGGCTACTACCATGACGATGGATTATTTTACAGTTATGGTTCCAGATTCTAAGGGAGATGACTCCTTAGAAAGGATTTTTGTTAATATGGACAGTAGTGTTCTTATGAACTTTAAAGCAAAATATAAAAACCCTAATCTGGAACAATTAGATATTGCTAATCGTAAATATTACACTTCTGTTTACTTCCATACCTTATTCCTGTATATGATAACTAAGAATAGAGGATATCAAATTTCTCAAAAAATAGAAGGTCGAGAAGATTATGACGAAGTCGATTTAGGCACTTATTTGAAAGATCTTTTTGACCATTACTATTCCGTCTTTATACTTAATTTTGGGGGTATGGAAGAAATGATGCAGGGGATTGGAGAATAATTGAAAAGTTTATGAAATACGAAGCATTTGAATTAGGTGAAAAGATAAATAATAGAAGGATTTGTTATAAACTATATCAACCCTTATGGTCAAAATATGATTTATCGGCTTTAGATTTATCTATTGATAAATGGACAACAATTAAATTTTTAAATGATTCAGGAGATGATTTTAATGAGCATATAACTCAGGTACCTAATAATACAGGTGGTCTATATATGTTCTCGATCAAATGTAAAATTTTGACCGGAATTACCGATTATCCAGTTTATATAGGAAGAGCTCAATTTTCTGAGGGACAAAATTTGAGGAAAAGAGTTCGGGAATATCGCAATAAGTTTGCTCGAGATAATGAAAGACCTTTGATTACCAAAATGTTTAAATATTGGGCGCCGGATTTATACTTAAGCTTTATTCCATTAGAGGAAAATGAAAATATTATAGATTACGAAAAAAAATTAATTAATTCACTACTCCTTCCTTTCAATACTGAAATACCAGATCAAGAAATTAAACAGGCAATAGCAGCATTTTAATATGAAAATTCCAGCAATTAGATCAAAAATAGGAGAATGGACTTACTACGTAACCTCCTTAACTTTCCAGCAAGTAAGTGACCATGTATCTAAAGTCGATGAAGAACTTCATGAATCTGAGGTACTTCAAGATTTAATACAGAGAAGTATAACGGATAATTATCTAAGCATTAAAGAATACATACTAAATCAACCAGAAATGTTCTTTAACTCTTTAGTTTTGGCTGTATATAATGACTATCCAAAATGGCAGGAAATAGAAGTTAAATATGATAATAAAGAAACATTTAAAATAGGATTATTAGATTTTCCAGGAAAACACAAAATTTTCCCAGTGGATGGACAGCATCGGGTAGAAGGAATTAAAGAAGCCATAAAGGCAAAGCCTAAAATGGCTAATAATGAAATTGGAGTAATTTTTATAGGACACAGTGAGGAACCTCAACTAAAAAAAAGAACACGGAGATTGTTTACAACACTCAACCGATATGCAAAGCCGGTTTCTTTACGTGATATAATTGCACTAGATGAAGATGATATTGTCGCAATTTTGACTAGAAGGTTAATTGAAAAATTTAAATTATTTAATGAGGAAAAAATAGTAGACATAAAATCAAAATCAATTCCAAGTAGCAATAAGAAGGCGTTCACATCTATTATTACACTTTACCAAGTTAATCTTGAGATCTGTAAATTTCATTACTTTCAAAAGACAGGATTGAAGCCCTCTAAAAATAGGATAGAAGAATTTTTAAAATTTCGGCCAGATCAAGATACAATTAAAGATTATTATACATTTTATTTACATTTTTGGACAAACTTCAGTGCCCATTTATCTGCCGTCAAAGAATTTTTAAACAATGAAAGAATTCCTCGGGATTCCCAAACTGGAGGTAATCTTTTATTTCGACCGATTGGTATTTTACCATTTTGTAAGGCGGTCTTGCGCATTAAAGAAGCTGGAGAAGAAACCTTTGATGAAATATTCACAAATTTCAACAAAGCAAATTTAGATATTGCTGAAGAGCCTTGGACAAGGGTCCTGTGGGATGATGTCCGAAAAAAAATGCTTATGAATGCCGGGACGGTTACATATCTTTTACTATTATACATATATGACTCAACTATTCTAACTCAAAAAGAAATTGAAAAGTTGAAAGACAATTATGCCTCGAAATTAGGTATTGAGGACCCTAAAGAAATTAAATTGATATTAGATTCTATTCCTACTCTAGAATTAAGTTGAAAGAATAATAATAATCATAAAAAACAAGTATTACATCCATCTCTTTCTGTTCCTTCTAAAATATCAAGGAGGTACGGGGAGGATTTCGATTTTTTTCTATTAGAGCGGTCGATATGACCTTTTTTAATTTGTTTTACTCTTTCCGGTTTTATAAGTTCGGCTAAAGACTCGTTAGGAACCCAGGTAAATAATTCATCTTCATTCTCATATTGCATGGCTTTTTTAAACAATTCGGGATGTTGCTCATAAAGCCAGATCCATTCTATTTTCTGCTGGAAAAAACAAAAGAAACAACCAGAGCGGCTACGAGCGTACTCTCCTTTTTCACCGTCAACTTCAAATTCAATTTTATTATAATATTCCGGCACACCAACACCAGATTCCCTAAGAATTCTAAAGATGTCATCTCTTATTAAAACATCCTCATTATCCAATAATTCAAAATCCAATTCGGTTGCTAAGGGATATTCGGTTGTCTTTAAAAATTCAAAAACAGTTCTATTAAATTCTGGTATTCCAATATCTAAGGAACGGTTGATTTTTTGCTTTAAGGCTTTCTCAGTGGCAGTCTTATTATTTCTATTGAAGTCTATTGGTTCAGCTAAAATATCCAATTGCCTATCATAACGTTTACCGTTATAATAGTTTTTGAAATAATCGGCTACAGCTTTTTCGTTTTCGGGATTAAAGAATCTGGTAAGCACATCATTACTCCAAATATTCCTTCTGAAAGGAAAAATGGATTGGATATTAGCTTCCCTGGAAATATAGCCTTCTCTTTCTTCATCTCCACGAATTCCGACATAGGATATAGCAGGATCTTTCTTGACAAAATTTTCAAAAGGCTTTAATTTCATCATCGCAGTACACCATCTGGCCTGAGGTGAAGGTAAATATCCTCTAAAAGATTTGTAATAATAATCGAAAGGATCTTCATTAGAACTTTTCAACTCTTCATTTTCCAGCTTCAAAACTTTCTTTCCCAAATAGGACTCAAGCCTTTCAATAAGCTGATAGGTTTCATCTAATTCCTTACCTGTATCACAGAAATAATATTCGAAATTTATATTTGGGTATCTATCATTCAAATAGATAGCCAAAGCAGCGCTATCTTTACCTCCAGATATTCCTAAAACATGTCTTGGTTTACTCATTCTTTCTTAGTTCTCTTTGAAGAAGTGAAACTAATACTGGCAATTTAAGGTTTTTATAGGAATTAAGCTCATTAGAAAACTTCGAGATTAATTTTTCCATTTCAACGGCTTGATTCTTAGGCAACCTTACAATTTCTTCCTTGCCACCTTCTTCTTTCGTAGTCAACTCCAGCTTAATTAAAAATTCATCCTCATTAGTCTCTACCTTATTTAGATCAACTAGATTATCTAATTCTCTAGTTATAGCTACCATCTTATCCTTAAGTAACCTTTCGTCACTATCCTTAATTTGATTAAGAGATTTACCTATCAACGCTTGTCCTAAAGAAATTAGAAAACTATCTCGATCGTCCAGTTTTGAGTTTAACCTAAGCAGGAATATTTTATGTTTGGTCAGAGCCTCATGTTCCTTGACGCTCTCAAAACGTCTTTGAAGAATATCTTTATATTCTGGAAACTGAACTCTTTTTCCAATTACTTCATCAGTGATAAAAATTTCAAACCTGTTTAACAGTTCAGAAAATGAACTTTTGATTTCCTGTACTTTATTCTGAAAATCAATAATATAATCTTCAAATAAGTTATCATCTGAAGCCAATTCTTTCAAACTATATCCTAAAGCTTCGGGAAAGTCTTCGAAGAAAGTCTTTTCTGGATCCTTAGCCATGCTTATAGCCTCCCGTAACTTAGTAGCCTCAGAAGATATTGTGGTTGTTTTCTGAGAGTAATCAGTAAGGTCTCTATAGAAAATAAGCAAAGGCCGGATACTTTCAATAAAGGAATTAGTATCTATTTTTTCTTTATTCTCTTGTTGTAAGAAATCCCTATATTTATTGAATAAGTTAAGTCTTAGATTATTCAGTTCAAAACTTTTAATATAGAACTCTTTAGGATTTCGAGTCATCATATAAAGGATATTCTCATCAATATATGGCACGAACCCCTGATCGCCATATAATGCAAAATCACCTCTTTTAATATAAAGAAAAGTAGGTATCCAGAATTCTGTAACCCCTCTCTTTAATTTAAAAGGCGCTTTTTCTAATCGCTCAATAAACGAAAGCAAACTTTTACGAGTTTCCCGGGCCTCATTTAAAAAATTCATACTTTCCTGCCATAACCCTTCAAACTCTGGAATTGCAGGAGCAAAAAGGTTATATCGTCCATTTTCCTGACGATGAATTCGTGTATTTTTAAATAGAGTATAATAGATAGTTTTTTCAGCAGGCCATTTTGAATCATCAAAACCTAAATCCTCCTGATCATAATTGTTCACTAAAGCTCGCCATAGGTTTTTACGTGCACTAGATATTGAACCAGAAACTTTATGCCTGTTTATCAATTCATTCTGAATTACCGGAGATTGATAATAAATAGTATTACTAATCCTTGATAATACCTGATTAAATTCTCTTTTATTCTGAATCTTCACCGGAGATCCATTAGAAAACCATTTAACTTTATCAGAATACAAGCTATCCATCACATAATGGCTTAAAAGACTCTCCCGGTGTTTTATGATAGACTTTAATTCCTTTATTGCAACACGGTCATTTTCGTCTTGCATATCCTTCAGAACTCTATTTGTTTTCTCAATTTCTAGTATATTTTCAAAAATGCCTGAAATATTTAAAAAGTAACCATACAGAATAGGTTTACCATTAGAAAATTCTACCAATTCATCGTCATCAATTTTGTCCTCACTAAATATTAAATTGACAAACCCATCAATTTCATCTTCGGGAATTTCATGTATTGCCCTATCGGTAAGTTTGAATTGAAAAAGCCTCGGTGTGCCTGTTAGATAGGTCGCTGATTTTGCTGTAATAATTGGAAAATCAAAATGGGCTTTTAACTTCCCAAGGATATCTACTGAATAATCGATTTTATTTTCGGCAGATCTTATTGCCCCTTCAATATCTAAATCTGTCCCTTCAGTAAATTTATAGGAGCTATCGAACCTGCTAAATCGCAAAATCTTATGATTTACAAGGTGTTGAACAACTTCTTCAACCTTGGCACTTTGACCATCCGAAAAATAAGATTGAAAAAATTCTAAGTTTAGCATTGAACCCTTTCGAGAGAAAATGGCGAGTAACCCTAGGGTTTTTAATATTTCTTCTGCTAAATTTATTTCAATATTTGAAGCTACCTCTGCTCTTTCTATAGCATTTTTCGTAGCTGACCATTTCGCATAATCAGGATTGGATTTATCATTCAACAAGTTATAAAACTCCTCATAGAGATAGTCATAGACCAGAGGTAATTTGAAACTTCCAGCTGAACCTTGAATTTCAGAGAATTTAATAGATTGCAGAAAGGTAAATAATGATCTTTCATTTTGACCATACTTCTGAAGTGCAATTGCTATGGTGTAGGCACTAATAGGAACTAAGTTACCTAAATCGGAAGAAATTTTCTTTAGAAATTCCCCATTAACTTTAAATAGAGAAAATTCAGAGATAAGCTTTATTTCTAACTCATTTGTTTTCGAAGAAGCTTGTTTCCCTTCTAAAAATTTTGAAGCAAGAAAAAGTAATTGTTCTACGGGTTCATTAAAGGTTAAATCTTTAAAACGCCCTCTAACCTTTTTCCATTCATCTCTGTTTTCTTTGTTAAGTTGGAAGCCATACGATTCGAACGTTTGATGAATAGATGTAATAAGCAGAATTTTATGTTCCGGCTGATTTACAAATTCAGCTAGTTTTTGGAAAAAATAGACCTCCTTTTCTGGATTGTTCCGGGAAGCATATTCAAGGAATTTTCCAAATTCATCTATAAGTAATATCAGAATTCCATTGTTTTTCTCTACTAGCTTATATCGTTGAAAAATTGAAACAAATAATTTCTGATTACTAGAAAAATCCTCAGTCACTTCAAACTCCTCATTGAGTATAGTCTTCAAAGAATTATATTCTCCGACAAACTTTAATACTTGAGAATTCCCATTAAATTCTGTTTTAAAATAATCTTCATCTCCTTTCAATGATTTTTCCAACGCCCATAAAAAAGCCGATTTCCCAGTCCCGAAGGAGCCAATAATATTAAAAGAGTGTATACCCCTATGGAAATTTGAAAAAATAGTTTCAACTGTTTTTGTTCCATTGGGAGTTACATGATAATCTAGTTTAGCATGATCATCCCTAATAATATTAACTGATGGTGAAAAACTAGTTTTCATAGTATGCTCTCAAAATTTCTAAACCTTCTGGTTTGTTTTTAAATTGAATCTCTTTTACTCCTGCTTCACTATTGTAAGTAACAAAATCGTATGCTTGTGAAATTTCAATTAACTTCTCTTCCAAAACATCCTGATCTAAACAGAATATATTTCCTAAACCTTTTTCGTCAGAATAAAGGCTATTGAAACTGATGGAATCACCATAATTCAGATTTATTAAGATGCAATAAAGAATTACTTGATAAGGTACGTCTTCTTGATTCTTGTTCTCAATTCTATATAAAGGATCACCTTTTTTATTCTTACCTATTTCATGAAGAAGCGATAATTCACTCAAGATACCGCTATAACCTTCTTCTTTAATTTTATCAGATTTTGAAACAGAATAATTTCTGAGAAATACAGAAAAATCCTTTTCTAAGATTTTCTGATTTTGGGATGGATCCTTTTCTTGAACTAGGTTTACAAAATGCGACCTGCTAAATTCGGGTTTAATTTTTCTTAACTCTCTGAATATTATATTATAACTACTTGAGTAATTTTCTGCGCATAAGAAATAATGAAGTAAATAAAGGGTCGCTTCATTTTCCAGAAATGGATCCCAACCTTTAGACTTAAAAAGCTCATCAAATAAAGGATTAATTTTTTTCTCCTGATCAATTATTCCAAAAGCTTTTAGATAAAATCTTATGGAATTCACCATGTTTCTACCTACACCTAATTCAACTCCTGAATTATCTCTAAAGCTATCGCCGCTGGACACATAATCATAGCCCTTCTTTAACCAAAATAAACGGCAATGAAAGGTGTCGTGGCCTGAAAAAGTCATCTTGTCTGTCATAGTTTCACAAAACTATATGTTTATAAGTTAGGTATTAAGATGAAGCACTCTTAGTTATTAATTTTTATGAACTATAAACAAAAATAGAAAAGCCTTTATATAAAATTCCTACAGCAGTATTTTTACAGCTCACAAAGCAATTACAGGCACACCCGGGATTCGGTGGATATTCAGGTGATGCTGACCCCCCATTCAGGCCATACTGACCCCTCTAGAGATTTTGGTCAAAAAGATAAGTTAATGACAATATTACAGTTTTTTTCTTAGACTTTCCCCTTTGAGTTCTATTCGATGTGAGGTGTGTACCAATCGGTCTAAAATAGCGTCGGCAATGGTGGCTTCTCCGATAATATCATACCAGCTTCCCACCGGTAATTGGCTGGCAATAATGGTTGAAGATTTTCCGTGCCTGTCTTCAATAATTTCCATCAGATCCATTTGTTGTTTTTTGTCCAGATGGGCCAACCCAAAATCATCCAGGATGAGTAAATGGGCTTTTGCCAGTTTATCAAAGAATTTCAGGAAGCTTCCATCAATACGGGTCATTTTGGTCTTCATCAGTAATTTTTGGGTATTGAAGTAAAGCACCTTATTGCCCTGGCTACAGGCCTGATGTCCTAAAGCCGAAGCAAGGAAGCTTTTTCCGCAACCCGTGGCCCCGGTAATCAATACCGATTCTCCTTTTTCCAGGTAGGTTCCGGTAGCCAGTTCAGTGATCTGATCCTTATTGATTCCCCGGGAAGCTTCCAGGTTTAATTCTTCTACCGTGGCCTGATACCTGAACCGGGCACTTTTCTTTAGGCGTTCAAAACGCCGATGAGTGCGCTCTTCAGCTTCGGCCTGCAACAATACTTCTAAGCCTTCTCCAAAGGATAGCTCGTGATGTTGCCGGGTTTCTACCATAGCTTTCCAGCTGCGGTACATTCCGGCCAGACGAAGTTGTGATAATTGATTTTCAATAATGTTCATATGATTTAATTTTAATAGTTACTTATTTGTAAGAAGAGGCTCCCCGGATATTCCCATGAGTGGGCAGGGATTTTACCATTGGTTCCTCTTGATAGTCGGTCATACGGTTCTCCAGTACCTGCTTTAAGAACCGGTAAGAGTACTGCCGGTGGCCCAGGGCGATTCCACAGGCTTTTATAAAGCTTTCCCTATGGGTTTTACGGGACAGGTTCAATATGCCGTCACAGGTTTTATAAAGCTGCTCGGGATATTTATCCTGCTTGAACAAAGCCTCCATGTACCGGTAAAGTTCCTCAGAGTGATTATATCCGCGTTGCAGGTAATAAGTGGGACTACGCTCTTTATAATACTGATGATGGGAACAAAGATGTTCTTTTCGGGTGGTATAACCTCCTTTTTTATGGTTCCGCGGATGATTGGCGATAAGTCTTGCTTTATGATAGATTCTCACCAGTGACCGGGTGTAGATG